>JACROW010000023.1 GCA_016214245.1 Candidatus Omnitrophota bacterium
CCCGGCCATGGCCAGGAAGATTATCTGACGGGAAGGAAATACAACCTTCCTACGATAATGCCCGTTGACTCTAAGGGAAAATTTGACAATACTGCAGGCGAATTCAGCGGCATGGAAGTTTATAAGGCAGACAAATTTATCATAGAAAAATTAAAATCTCTCGGCAGCCTGTTGCATGAAGAAGAGGTGCGGCATTCATATCCGCATTGCTGGCGCTGTAAAGGTGCGATAATATTCAGAGCGACCGAACAGTATTTTCTAAAGATAGACCACAACCATTTAAGGTTGAGGATGTTGGATGCGATCGAGAAGAAGATAAAATGGATCCCGGAAGTCGGCAGGTCGAGGATATCCGCAATGGTTGAGAACAGGCCTGACTGGTGCTTATCCCGACAGAGGTATTGGGGCGTCCCGATCGTTGCGTTTTATTGTGTAAATTGTAAGGGGCTCTTGCTCGATGCGAAAGTCATAGAGTACGTATCCGGTCTGATCGAGAACGCAGGTTCTGATATCTGGTTTCTTAAAAGTGCGAAAGAGCTCTTGCCGAAAGGGACCAAATGTACAAAATGCCGCGGGGAGGATTTTGTGAAAGAGACAGATATAATCGATGTCTGGTTCGATTCCGGCGTCAGCCATCAAGCTGTTTTAAAGAAGGATAAAGCTTTAGATTATCCCTGTGAGCTGTACCTTGAAGGGTCTGATCAGCACAGGGGGTGGTTTCAATCTGCCCTCATAACGGCTATAGCCATTGATGGTAAGGCGCCCTATAAGAATGTGTTGACCCATGGATTCGTCGTAGATGGCGCAGGCTTGAAGATGTCAAAATCACTGGGAAATGTCATAACGCCTTCGGATGTGATGAAGAGATATGGTGCGGACATCCTGAGGCTGTGGGTGGCTTCAAGCGACTACTCTCTAGATGTAAGATTGTCGGATGAGATCTTGACACGGCTCGCAGACGCGTATAAGAAGATCAGGAACACATACAAATATCTTTTGAGCAATCTCTACGATTTTGACCCGAGGGTAGACAATGTCCCGTATAAAGACCTGTTGGAAGTCGACAGGTGGATCCTGTCAAAATTATCCTCTTTGATATCAGCGGTAACCCGGGATTATGATTCATTTGCATTTCACAGGGCGTATAGGGCTATTTACAATTTCTGCGTCTATGAAGTATCTTCGATATATCTGGATATCCTGAAGGACAGGATGTATACATTTAGACACAATTCCAAAGAACGCAGATCCGGCCAGACGGCGATGTTCGAATTGTTAGTATGCCTTCTGAAGATTCAAGCGCCCCTCTTGGCTATAACGACTGATGAGGCATGGGGCCATCTGAAAGGAAAAGGTGGATCGGGATCCATACATCTAGATGAATGGACGGATGAGGGGCATTACAAGAATTGGTTTGATGAGCGATTGAATGAGAAATGGCAGTATCTGATAAATGTAAGAGAGGGTGTCTTAAAGAGATTGGAAGAGGCACGCCAGGCAGGCCTAATAGGTTCAGGCCTGGAGGCGAAGGTCGTATTGGCGGCGCGTGACGAGAATTATAAGAAAATTTTAGCTGACAATAAGGACGAGTTGCGGTATATTTTTATAGTCTCACAGACCGAATTGACCGATAGATTGACGAATGACAGCGATGATATAGATACTAACATCCCTATCGCCGTAGATATCGAGAAGGCAGAAGGAAAAAAGTGTCAGAGGTGCTGGAATTATAGCATTGCTGTCGGTATGGATAGAGACCATCCGGCGCTTTGCGAAAGGTGCATAAAAAATATTTAAAAAGGAGCAGTGCGAAAATGGCAAGACCTAAAAAGAGAATAAAAACGAAAGTGATGGCGAAGAAGGATCTAAAGAAGTATAAAGAGCTTCTATTGAAGGAGAGGGAATCGATCGGCGGAGAGATATCGCACATTGCCAAAGAGGCCCTCAAACAATCCCAGAGGGAGGCATCCGGCGACCTATCTGGTTATACATATCACATGGCTGACATGGCGAGCGATAACTATGAGCGTGACTTTTCTTTGGGGAGGGCGACTGAAGAGCAGAAGCTTCTCTATGCTATCGATGAGGCCATGAAGCGCATAGAGGACGGCACATATGGAAATTGCCTTCAGTGCGGCAAATCCATATCCAAAAAGCGCCTCATCGCTGTTCCTCACACCGAACTGTGCATAGATTGCCAGAAGAGCGATGAGAAGGATCACGCTGGGCCAAGTTAGGAATACTGTCCTTACAGCATCAGTGGTATTGGTCTTGGATAGGTTGACGAAATATGTAGTTATGAAGACGTTATCTCAAGGCCAATCTATAAAAGTAGTTCCCGGCATATTTCACATTAGTCTAGTATTGAATAAAGGGTCGGCCTTCGGTTTATTTAAGGGCCAGCGGTTATTATTCGTGTCGCTGTCAATCCTTGCTGTATTTTTCATCATCTCGTATATCTGGCGCAATATTCGGCAATACTCATCCATCTCCTTCGCGCTCGGCCTCATCCTGGCCGGCGCGATAGGAAATCTGATAGATAGACTTGCCTTTGGTTATGTCATAGATTTTTTGGACTTTCGCATCTGGCCGGTGTTCAATATAGCCGATTCAGCGATACCCATAGGCACAATGATCTTCATCTGGAAGATCCTTAAGAGAAAGCGATGCATCCCGTCATCTTAAGAATAGGGCCGTTCTCAATATATTCCTACGGCGTGATGGTTGCGCTTGGATTCGGCCTCGCGACAGCGCTAATCTATAAAAATGCCGCCAGATACGGCATAGATAAAAGTAAGATAATCGACTTTGCGATTTTAATTCTCTTTGCGGGCATTGTCGGCGCAAGGGTCTTTTATGTTTTGTCTAATATAGATTACTACATCGCCAATCCTTTCGAGATATTGAACCTATCGAAAGGCGGGCTCGTCTGGTATGGTGGCTTCGCCTCCGCGCTTTTAGCATCTATATGGTATTTAAAGAAGAATAGTATTCCATTCTGGACATTCGCAGACTTCATCGCACCGTACATAGCCCTAGCGCAAGGGCTGGGCAGGATCGGTTGTTTTTTAAACGGATGCTGTTTCGGTATGGAGGCCTCTAGGCCCGGTTACCCTTTCGCTGTGATATTCCCTGACAGCCATACCTTGCGGCATCCGACTCAAGTACATTCGTCTCTCGCGCTCCTTTTCATATTTATCGTCTTGAGAATCCGGCAGGAGAGGCCGCATTTCACCGGTCAGATCTTTCTTGCTTATTGCATATTATATTCCATGAAACGGTACATTTTAGAGTACTTAAGGGGCGACAATCCTATTCTGACATTGGGCCTAACGGTATCTCAAGTGATAAGCATTTTAGTCTTTTCAATATCGATTCCTCTATTTCTATATAAAGCCTTCGAATGGAAAAGAGCTCTTTTAAGATCAAAGTAACTCAAGACTATAAGGGCCAGAGGCTTGATAAATTTTTGGTTAATGAATTATCAGCCAGGTTCTCACGTTCTTTTATACAGAAGCTGATCTCTGAAAGAAGCATCTTACTGGACGGAAACCCTGTCAAAAGTCATCATAGGGTGAATACTGGCGAACTGATAGAGATCAATGTACCGGAAGCCAAACAGTCTTCTATACAGGCTGAAGAGATACCGCTCGATATAGTATATGAGGACGAATATCTTCTCGTTGTAAATAAACCTTCCGGCATGGTGGTCCATCCGGCGCCCGGGAATTATTCCGGGACGCTTGTGAACGCCCTTCTTTGGCATTGCGCCAATCTATCCGGCATAGGAGGGAAATTGAAGCCGGGTATAGTCCATAGGATAGATAAAGGCACATCAGGCCTTTTGGTCGTCGCGAAGACAGACGAGGCGCATAACGGCTTGGCAAAACAATTCAAGGATAGGACGATACAGAGAATTTATATCGCGCTGGTGAAAGGAACTGTTCAGCTGGACAATGGTATCATAGAGCTTCCCATAGGGAGGAGCCTGCGCGACAGAAAAAAGATGGCTGTGAAATTTGAAAAGAGTAAAACGGCGAAAACCTCCTATAGGGTGCTGAAGAGGTTTGAGGATTTCACGGGCTTAGAGCTTAAATTGGCAACAGGCAGGACTCATCAGATAAGGGTGCACCTCTCTTATATCGGCCACCCTTTACTCGGTGACGAGAAATACGGCACTAAGGGTATTCTGGCCAGGCCTGCGCTCCATGCCGCGACTCTAGGGTTCATTCATCCGATTACAAAAAAGTATCTGGAGTTTACAAGCGAATTGCCTAAAGACTTACGTGAGATAGTGTCAAAGGGGCATCTCTAGAATATATGAGTTCAAAAGTGATAAAACCGATAAGAAAGCTATTTGGCGAGTTAACGCTTCCGGGCGATAAGTCTATTTCGCACAGGGCAGTGATGATAGGCGCGATCGCGGAAGGCGATACGAGCCTGAAGGGCCTATTGGATTGCGATGACTGCGATTATACAATCCGCGCGTTCAGGGACATGGGAATTGTGATAGAAAAAAAAGGCGGCCTCACGATCGTAAAAGGAAGAGGGTTGAGAGGTTTGAAGAAGCCCGGTGGTGTACTCGACGCAGGAAATTCCGGGACGACTATGAGGCTTTTGGCAGGCATTCTGGCCGGCCATGATTTTGAGGCGACTCTGACGGGCGGAGAGTCTTTATCCAACAGGCCCATGCGAAGGATTGTGGAGCCGCTCTCGCTTATGGGCGCTGATATAATGGCGCGTGATAGCGGATACCCTCCCCTAACGATTAAAGGCGGCAGTTTAAAACCAATAGATTATCATATGCCGATATCAAGTGCGCAGGTGAAATCTGCCATTCTCCTTGCCGGGCTTTACGCTAAAGGCATTACGAAGGTGGAAGAACCGTTCAAATCCAGAGACCATACCGAAAGGATGTTGAAGCATTTCGGCGCGAAGTTAAAGGCTGAAGGGCCGAAGGTTTCTGTAGAGGGACCTGGAACGCTCAAAGGTAGAAGCCTTGAGATACCGGGCGATATCTCAAGTGCGAGTTTCTTTCTGGTCGGCGCAACCCTTCTGAAAGGCTCTAAGATCAGGATAAACAAAATCGGTATAAATCCGACAAGGGCGGGCATATTGAGACTATTGTCGAAAATGGGCTCAAAGGTAAAGATATCGAATGAGAGCGACCTGTTTGAGCCTGTGGCAGATATAGAACTCGCACATGCCGAAACACATGGAGTGGTCATAGAAGAAGAGATGATCCCTGGATCAATAGATGAGCTCCCGATAATCTTCGTTCTTGCATCTCTTTCGAAGGGCGTAACGGTAAAAGATGGGCTCGCAGATAAGCATCAAAGGAGATGAGCTTATAATAGAGGGCCGAAAAGTGCTTCAAGGCGCGAGCTTAAAAAGTTTCGGCGACCACAGGACCTGTATGGCTGTGACTGTCGCCGCGCTTTGCGCGAAAGGCGAAAGTTCGATAGACGATGTCGAATGCGTCAACAAATCCTTCCCGGGATTCTTCACCACCCTCGAAGGGTTACAACAGTAGATTTTTCGCCTCAACTCTCCGGCGGTTACTTTCGGGCATTGCTTCCGCTCGTCGTTCGCTCGGATTGGCCATCCTCGCTCACTGTGGCAAAATT
>JACROW010000012.1 GCA_016214245.1 Candidatus Omnitrophota bacterium
ATAGTCAATGGCCTATATCTTACTTTTTTATAACCTAACTACATCTTGAGAATCTTGCGGAATTCTTTTGTTAAGGCAGGAACTGCTTCGAATAAGTCGCCTACTATGCCGTATGTGGCGACTTTGAAGATTGGGGCATCAGGGTCTTTATTAACTGCAACGATTACCTTTGAGGACTGCATTCCTATGAGGTGCTGGATCTGGCCGCTGATGCCGCAGGCAATATAAAGCTTTGGACAGACTGTCTTCCCTGTCTGGCCGACCTGGTGCGAATAAGGTATCCAACCAGCATCGACAGCGCTTCTCGAGGCGCCCACTGCGCCGCCTAAAACTTTGGCCAATTCTTTAATGAGCGAGAAGTTCTCCGGCCCAGCCAGGCCTCTTCCGCCTGAAACTATTATATCGGCTTCGGCTAAATTTATTGTCTCTTCTATTTCTTCGACTATATCCAATAGCGCTGTCCTCGACCTTAAGATGCCGTCGGGATACGTCTTCCTGATAAGTTCTGCCTTATGCGATTTGTTAACTTCAGCCTCTTTCATAACCTTGTGCCGAACAGTCGCCATTTGAGGCCTGTGATTGGGAGTGATGATAGTGGCCATGATGTTCCCGCCGAATGCAGGCCGCGTCTGAAGAAGGAGCCTTTCCTTTTCATCTATATCGAGGCCTGTGCAATCCGCTGTAAGGCCGGCATCGACCTTCACCGCCACCCTTGAGATTAAGGACCTGCCTATCGTCGTTGCGCCGCAGAGTAGGACCTCCGGCTTGTATTCATTGACCAGCTCAATCAACACATTCGTATATGGATCGTCCTGATATGACTTAAGGTTTGGTGAATCGACAAGATAGACCTTGTCAGCCCCGCGCCGGCCGAGCTCCTCGGCCTTTGATTCAATCCCGCTTCCTAAAATTACGGCACAGAGCTTTCCGCCGAGTTTCTTCGCCAATTTCTTCCCTTCGCCCAAAAGTTCAAACGAGATTGATTGTACTGCGCCCTTCTTCTGTTCGCAGAATACCCAGACGTCCTTATATTGGCTTAAGTCTTTTGCGGATACTGTTTTCGTCTCGATTACTATAGCGTCGAATTTACAAGTATCTACACACGCCCCGCACAGCGTGCACTTGGATATGTCTATGACGGCTTTCTTGTCCTTCATCTGGATCGCGCCGAAAGGACAGCTCTTTACGCATAACGTGCAACCCGTGCATTTTTCTAAAATCACTCTTATAGGATCGCTTGTGCCCATGCCTATTCCATCAGATTACAACATCTCTTAAAGATTCAGCCAATCTTTGTGCAATTTCATTCGTATCGCCCTTCAGAATCTCTCCACCCTTTCTCGGGGGGGGAGTGAATATCTTGACCACGCGCGTCGGTGAGCCTTCCAGGCCTATATTCTTGGGATCGCAATTTATATCGTCCGCAGTCCATTTGATAATTTTAGCTGATTTCGCCTTTATCATACCTTTTAGGGATGGAAGCCGCGGCGTATTTATCTCTTTCACCACTGTGAGTAAACAGGGAAGAGGCGTCTCAATAATATCGTAACCTTCCTCTGTCATGCGCTCGACTTTAGCTTTATTATTTGAAATCTCCTCTATCCTTTTAACGTATGTTACCTGCGGTATATCTAAATGCGTTGATATTCCGGGCCCAACCTGCGCGGTATCTCCGTCGGAAGCTTGCTTGCCGCAGATTATCATATCGAAAGTGCTAATATGCTTGATCGCGCGGGATAACGTATAGCTCGTGGCCCACGTATCGCTTCCCGCAAATTTCTTGTCGCTTATGAGGATAGCCTCATCGCCACCTAACGATAACGCTTCTCTCAAGGCGGTTTCTGCCTGCGGCGGCCCCATTGTTATCACTATAACTTTTCCGCCGAATCGTTCCTTCAGCCTCACTCCCTCTTCAATGGCATATGTATCGAACGGATTTATTATGCTTTCGACTCCTTCGCGGATGAGTGTATTCGTCACAGGGTCTATTCTTACGTCGGTGGTATTTGGGACTTGTTTTATGCAGACGATTACATTCATTACTTGAGGCTCTCTTTGATGAGGTGGCCGGCGATGATGTTGCGCTGGATCTGATTCGTGCCTTCGTAGATCTGCGTAATCTTCGCATCACGCATGAACTTTTCGATAGGATAGTCCCGCATGTATCCATATCCGCCGAAAATCTGAACCGCATCCACAGCCACTTTCATGGCGACGTCGCTTGCATAAACTTTAGCCATGGCCGATTCCTTCGATATATTCTTCGCGCCGGAATCTACCATCCTGGCAGCTGAGTAGACGAGCGCCCTTGCCGCCTCAATCTGTGTTGCCATATCAGCGAGCATATGTTGTATCGCCTGAAAACTCGAGAGGGGCTGCCCGAATTGAATGCGCTTTTGGGCGTAATCGAGCGCCAGATCTAACGCCCCTTGAGCTATGCCAACAGCCTGTGCTGCAACGCCAGGACGGGAACTATCAAAGGTCTTCATTTCTACAATGAACCCCATCCCCTCTTTAGACAATAGACTCTCTTTAGGAACTTTGCAATCCGTAAATATAACCTCGCGAGTTGCAGAGGCCCTGATGCCCAATTTCTTCTCCTTCTTTCCGAAGTCCATGCCTTTCGTGCCCTTTTCAACTATAAAGGCGCTTGCGCCGCGCGCGCCTTTGGTCTTATCCGTCATCGCGATAACTGTATAAACCTCTGCTTCGCCGGCGTTAGTAATCCATTGCTTCGTCCCGTTCAAAATATAGTGATCGCCTTCCTTCTTGGCAGAGGTCTTTATGCTCCCGGCGTCGGATCCAGCCTCAGCTTCTGTTATGCAAAATGCAGCCAATCTTTTCCCTTTCGCGATATCCGGCAGGTATTTTTTCTTCTGCTCGTCGTTTCCGTATAATAGAATCGGGTATATCCCGAGCGCCGTCCCGGCAAAACCAAGGGCTATGGCACCACAGGCGCGGGACAACTCCTCGGTTGCAACACATAGCTCCATAACGCCGCCACCGAGGCCGCCATATTCTTCCGGTATGTAGATACCGAAGATGTCGCTATTCGCCAATACCTTCATTATCTCCCACGCGAACTCTTCAGACTCCTCATCTTTTGCCGCAACCGGTTTCACCTTGTCCCTGGCTATCTGCCGGGCAAGGTCTCTAATCATGACCTGTCTTTCTGTCAGTAAATAATCCATAAATCGCTCCTTTGTTTTACTATGCGTTTATTATATGGTATGGCTGGAGTGATGTCAAGCGAGGATCTATTATCTTAAGCGACTTTCCTTACGATGAGGGTTGCGTTGTGGCCGCCAAAGCCTAAGGCGTTCGACATGGCAACCTTAACCTTTGCTGCGCGAGGTTTATTCGGAACGTAATCCAGATCGCAATCCGGATCAGGTGTTTCATAGTTTATAGTAGGTGGGATAGTTCCTTCTTTTATAGTTAATGCGCAGACTATCAATTCAACTCCGCCGGCAGCGCCCAAGAGATGCCCCATGACGGACTTCGTTGAGCTTACAGGCAGTTTTTTCGCATGAGCACCGAAGACCTTCTTTATAGCAAGCGTCTCGATCTTGTCATTATACAGCGTTGATGTTCCGTGGGCATTTATATAATCAACCTCATTTGGTCTTATTCCAGCGTCTTTTATGGAAGCCGTTATGCACCTTATCGCGCCGTCTCCATCAGGGTCAGGTGCTGTCATATGGTATGCATCTGCGCTCATACCGTAACCCATCACTTCGCAATATATACTGGCGTTCCTCTGGCGGGCGTGCTCCAGCTCTTCCAGGACTATTATCCCAGCGCCCTCGCCCATAACAAACCCATCCCTATTCTTGTCGAACGGCCTGGAGGCCCGCTCAGGTTCATCGTTAAAAGCGGTAGATAATGCCTTCAATGCGCAAAATCCTCCGAAACCCATGGGTGTTACTGCTGCCTCTGTGCCGCCGCAGACCATCACATCGGCATCATCCCTTTGAATAATCCTGAAAGCATCTCCTATGGCATGGTTTCCTGTGGCGCATGCTGTAGCGACGGCCGAATTAGGACCCTTTAGCCCCAGTGTGATAGAGATCTGGCCTGCCGGCATATTGACTATCAGCATCGGTATCAAGAACGGCGAGATCCTGTCCGGCCCTTTTTCTGGCCCCAAAGCGAGGAATTGACTGTGCTCCTTCTCTATCGTATGCAATCCACCTATCCCAGAGCCTACAAATACGCCCATCCTATTCCTGTCTTCCTTATCCAAGTCCATTCTGGAATCGGCTATCGCCATCTTGGCAGCAACCACCGCAAATTGGGTGACGCAGTCCATCCTCTTTATCTCTTTTGGCGATAGGTACGGCGCGGGGTCAAAATCCTTTACTTCTGCTGCTATCTTAGATGTGAAGTAGGTGGGGTCGAAACCCGTGAGGCGCTTTACGCCGCTTTTTCCTTCAAGGAGGGATTTCCAAAAATCTGTGAGGTTATTTCCGACTGGGGATATGACGCCGAGGCCTGTAACAACTACACGTCGTTCTTTAAGCATTATACTTTCTAATTACTTAGCCTTCTCCTCGATGTATCTCAAGGCATCTCCCACAGTCGCGAGCTTCTCGGCATCCTCATCTGGTATCTCTATACCGAATTCCTCTTCTAAGGCCATAACGAGCTCCACGGTGTCCAGCGAATCTGCCCCTAAATCATCGACAAATTTTGCACTATCGGTCACTTCTTCTTTTTTAACGCCAAGCTGATCAGCTATAATCTGTCTGATTTTGTCCTGAGATACTGCCATTTTACCTCCTTGTTTTTGATTTTCTTCACATAACCATCCCGCCATCGACCTGGACAACCTGACCGGTCAGATATGCGGAATCGTCACCTGCCAAAAATAATGCGAGATTCGCAACATCCTGAACAGTCCCGAGCTTGCCTAACGGGATCTGCTTCATCATCTCGCTTTTTAATTCGTCAGAAAGTTTAGCCGTCATATCTGTCTGGA
>JACROW010000039.1 GCA_016214245.1 Candidatus Omnitrophota bacterium
ATAGATACGGCGGCAGCTTTTTAAGCCTATCGGATCTTTCAATCTGCACTATAACCCTCCGGGGTATGCAAGCGGTTAAAACGAAAGGACGTCCTTCATAGAAAAGAGACCGCTGGATTTCGTCACAATGAATTTCGCGGCCTGGAGCGCACCCTTCGCGAATATATCGCGCGTCTTTGCGCTATGCGTTATCTCGATAAGATCAAGGTCGCTTTCGAACGTGATCGTATGTTCGCCGACGATCTCATCCTCCCTTACGGATTCAATCGGTATATCGATATCGCCTTTTGTATCCTTAACTATGCGCGCCAACTCCTTTGCCGTCCCGCTTGGCGCATCTTTCTTATGTGCATGATGAGCCTCTATTATCTCGACACGGTATTCCGGACCGAGGACCGAACTAGCATCACTTACCATTTTAAACAACAGGTTGACTCCTATAGACATATTTGGAGAGAACACGATAGGTATCTTTTTTGAAACTTCTTTTATTCTTTCCTGCTCAACATCAGCCAATCCTGTTGTTCCTATGACCATCGCTTTTTTGAGCTTTTCGCACAATATTATATGCTCAATAGTTGCCCTGGGTGTCGTGAATTCTATCAAACAGTCGCATTGCTCTATGAGTGAATTAGGCTCTACGCCAATATCGAATGCGCCGCTCATCTCAAGTTCTTTGTCATCCTTTGCAAGCTCCAATATCCTGGAGCCCATCTTCCCTTTAGAGCCGCTCACGCATATCTTTATCATCTTCGCATCCTTTTTTGTTATTAAATCAGTTTATATGCCTTTAATTCCTTTATGAGTTTTTCCTTATTCTCCGGAAGCATCTCGCACAAAGGAAGCCGCATCTCAGGGTCTATCATCTTCATTAGCCCCATCGATGTTTTAACGGGTATGGGATTGGTCTCTATGAACATTGCTTTAACCAAAGGAAGCATCTTATAATGCAGCGCTTCTGCGCCCTTGACATCACCTTTCAGGAATGCTTCACACATACTGGCTACGTCAGCCGGTATTATATTAGCCACGACAGAGATAATGCCTACCCCTCCTATTGACATAACCGGCAGCGTCAGCGCATCGTCCCCTGATATCAATAAGAATTCTTTCGAGACTAGCTTTCGTATTCTCGACATCTGCTCCAGGCTTCCACTCGCCTCTTTTACGCCGACGATATTTTTTATCTCGGCCAGGTGTGCAAACGTCTCAGGCTCTATATTTACGCCTGTCCGAGATGCGATATTATATAAGATTATCGGGATATCTACAGCCTCTGCGATCGCCTTGAAGTGAAGGTAAAGCCCTTTCTGTGTCGGCCGATTATAATATGGGCTAACCTGTAGAGACGCGCTGGCCCCGGCTGACTTTGCATGCCGCGTCAGCATTATCGCTTCTTCGGTCGAGTTAGAGCCTGTGCCGGCAATAACCGGGATTCGGCCCTGCGCGTACTGAATTGTGAGCTCGATCACCCTGTCGTGTTCCTCGTACGAAAGCGTGGCAGACTCCCCTGTGGTGCCACAAGGGACGAGTGCGGATGTTCTGTTTTTTACATGAAATTCGACCAGATCCTTCAACGCCTTCTCATCGATCTTACCGTTCTTAAAAGGCGTAACCAATGCGACCATCGAGCCTTTAAACATCTTTCATCACCCCTTCATAAACTAATTTTGCCGCACCTTCCAGGTAAACGTTCCTGAAGTACCCTTCAACTAATTCAAAATATACTTTCAGTTTCTCGCCTCCCCGCGTCTGGACCGTAATCGGAGACTCCAGCTTCTCTGATTCTGCAGAGATGACGGCGCTGGCAACAGCTCCTGTGCCGCAAGCAAGCGTCTCATCTTCAACACCTCTCTCATACGTCCTCACCTTTATATGGTGCTTATTGATAACCTTTACAAAATCCGCATTCGCGCCCTCCGGTGAAAACTCTTTGTGCCCTCTCATGTGGGATCCCAAATCTCTGACATCAACCTTATTCAGGTCGTCGACAAAATAGACTACGTGAGGGACTCCTGTATTTACAAAATTCACTTTATAAGGGCATTTATGTATGATGAGGCATAGATTCCACTTTATATCTCTCGGGTCAGGGAGCTTCACCTTGACGGTATCACCCTTGACCGTGGCGTTCAAGATCCCAGCAAGCGTCGCTATCGTCATGGCCTTTCCGGCGATGCGGTTATTTTTTGCGTAAAGGGCGATACATCTTGAGCCGTTTCCGCACATCTCGGCTTCGCTTCCGTCGGGATTGAATATGCGCATCTTGAAATCCGCCGCTTCTGATCGCTCTATCACGAGCATCCCGTCAGCGCCTATAGACCATTTTCTTTCGCAAACCCTTTTAGCCAAGGCCGCCAGCTTTGACTTCAATATAGACGCGGATCGATTGTCAACTATTATAAAATCATTTCCTGTCGCAACGGCTTTTGTGAATCGGATCCTATTCACCCCTTTTATCCAGCTCCTTTTCTATCGCCTCCTTAAGGCGATAAAGCCTCTCCAGGCGCCTCTCTATATCCTTCGTCGCCATCGGATTCAAAAGTTTTGAGTTCACTTCATCTTTTGTTACGAAACCTCTTCTTTCGACTGCACTCGGAGAATAATCTAAATATATAGGCTCCTCGCTTCTCATGTACTCTTGTTTGAGTTCGAGTTCATCTACCTCGCCTTCTACTTCTTCCAAACGCGTCTCCAATTCACCCGTAGATAAAGCCGATAGCCCTATTTCATTCTGGCTCTCGTCTTCTTTAATATCGATCTCTTCTGCCAAGGATATGTTTGCAATAAGAAACGCTATCACCGACACTAACAGGAGTGCCTTTCTCATGTTCCATTCCTCCGTTTTCTATCTACAGTACCCTTGGTATCGTTTCGCCCCGTACTAAATCTTCATACCTCTCTTTACGCCGGACGATATAGAAAGATTTATTGATGACCATGACCTCGGCGGCCCGGGGACGAGAATTATAGTTGCTCGACATCGTGAAACCGTATGCGCCTGCACCCATCACAGCCAGAAGGTCCCCGTTATCCAGCCTCGGAAGATACCTGTCTCTTCCCAGAAAGTCTCCCGACTCACAGATTGGCCCTACCACATCCACCTTTTCAGACGTCTTGGATGCATCGTAATGTGCCCTGACTGGGACTATCTTATGATAGGCCTCGTAGAGGCTCGGCCTTATGAGATCGTTCATGCCGCTATCTACTATTATGAATTTTCTCCTCGGCGTCCGTTTTGCATACAACACCTTTGTCACGAGTATGCCGCTATTTCCGGATATGAATCTGCCCGGCTCGAGGATTATCTTTAATCCGGATCTCTTCAGTAAGGGCAGAACCCTTTTTGCAAAGCCTTTGGCCGTCTGGGGATTTTCAATCGAATAGATTATCCCAAGGCCGCCACCGATGTTAAAATAGTCGATGGATATCCTGTATTTCTTTAAAAATTCCAATACCTTCTTTATGGCATCCTCGAAGGGCTTGGCATCCAGGATCTGTGAACCTATGTGTATATAAACGCCGTTTAAATTCAGATTAGGATATCGCCATTTGAATTGAATATCTTGTGAACCGTCTCGAAATCGAGACCGAACTTCGTCTCTCCTTTTCCGGTCGCGATATATCTATGTGTCTTTGGCGTAATATCAGGATTTATCCTGAGGGCGACATTAACATTCTTATTTAACGTTCCCGCAATTCGCTGGATCTCTTTCAGTTCATCTTCTGATTCAACATTAAAAAAGAATATCCCGAATTTAACGGCATCCTCTATTTCATCCGCTTTCTTGCCGACACCGGCATAGACCACCCTTTTAGGATCTATGCCTGCAAGGCGCGCCCTGTATAGCTCTCCGCCTGATACGCAATCGAGTCCCGCGCCATTTTTGACTAACGCCCTTAAAACTGCCAGATTAGAATTGGATTTGACAGAGAAGCATATGAGCGGCCTGATAGATCTGAAAGCGGCCTTTAGCTTCCTGTAATGGTCTATGAGCGTCTTATAGCTGTAAAGATAGAACGGCGTTGGAACCCTTCGGGCTATATCGCGTACCTTTATATTCTCGCAGTATAGTTCGTTATCTTTAAAGGCGAATTCGTGCATAAATCACTTACTTTTCTTCCAGATTTTCTTGTTCTCTAATCCATTTACCAACTATATCGTGTGCTTTTTTAAATGGTATTTTTTTTCCTCTAACTAGGCCATCTGCTTGTTTAGTGGCATATAACTCTCTATCTTGTAAAGCTCTTTTAATCACAGCTTCCTTTAGCCCAAGGCCTTTTATAAAC
>JACROW010000020.1 GCA_016214245.1 Candidatus Omnitrophota bacterium
GGAAAAAAGTTAACCGCGTTAAATTTCGCGAAGGCGCTCAACTGCAAGAGTGAGACTAGGCCATGCGATAACTGCATCCCATGCAAAAAGATTAATAACCTTAACCACCCGGATATATTTTTATTGAAACAAGACGAGAAGAGCTCATCCATCAAGATAGATAAGGTGCGCGAAATGATTCGGTCTATAGGGTTGAAGCCGTACGAGGGGAAGAAGAAAGTTTACATTATAGACGGCGCTGACTTCATGACGCAGGAATCGTCGAATGCGCTTTTGAAGACCTTAGAGGAGCCTCCATCGGAATCGGTGCTGATATTGATCGCTGAAGATTTAGGTACGCTCTTCCGGACAATCGTATCGCGCTCACAGATTGTAAGATTCTTTCCATTACGGACAGAGGCTATTGAAGAGATCCTGGTAAAAGTTTATAAAATAGACAGCGTGAAGGCGCATATATTATCGCATTTGGCATGCGGAAGCCTCGGCAATGCGCTTGAATTTAAAGATGAGGGCCTCTTCGACAAAAGATCGGCTCTTTTAGCCGGCCTTTCGAACAATACATTTTTCGATTCGGATTTCGACGGCGTCTCTAAGGACGATTTAAAATTATATTTAGGGCTGATGCTCGCCTGGTATAGAGATATCCTTATCACTAAGATCGGTCTCGGGGATTCGGCATTGATCAATATCGACAGAATTGATGCGATCGTAAGCCAGGCGAAGAGATTGGATTACGATCATATAGATAGCGCGATAAGAGAGGTCATATCGACAACCGCATTTTTGGACCAGAACGCCAACGCGAAACTCGCAATGGGCGCCCTGGGGATGAAGATAGGTGAAATATGTACGAGGTAATTCAGGTTAGACTAAGGGAGGCGGGCAAGATATCTCATTTCTGCGATTACGTGATAGTGGAGGCTGACAGGGGTCTGGATTACGGGCAGGTATTGTCCGAGACAGAGGTTATACTCGACTCGGATTTGAACGAGCCGCTGAAGAAGGTCATGAGAAAGGCCAACCCCTGGGACATGCACCAGATAGACAAGAATAAGAAGAAGATAAAAGACGTCATGGCCGCCTGTTCAAAGAAGATCCAGGATAGGAAATTAGCGATGAAGCTCATCGATGCGGAATTTTCATTTGACCGCTCCAAGACCATATTCTATTTCACAGCCGAAGGCAGGATAGATTTCAGGGACCTCGTCAAGGACCTCGCGAATGAATTTAAGACGCGCATCGAATTGAAACAGATAGGCGTCCGCGATGAAGCAAAGATGCTTGGTGGGTTTGGGCCGTGCGGGAGGATGCTGTGCTGCGCAACGCATCTTAAAGATTTCGAACCGGTCACAATAAAGATGGCAAAGGAACAAAACCTCCCTCTTAACCCTACAAAGATATCTGGCCTCTGCGGCAGGCTCATGTGTTGTTTAGGGTATGAGTATAAAACTTATAAAGAGTTGATGAAAGGCCTGCCGCGGGAAGGCGAAACCCTGAAAACTGAAAAGGGTCAGGGCAAGGTTGTGGGCATAAATGCGATCAAGCGTTCAGCGACCGTAGAGCTCGAAGACGGAACATTAATTGAAGTAAGCTATAAATAGCAATGTCTAAATTCTACATCACAAACCCACTATACTACGTTAACTCAAAGCCCCACATCGGCCACTCCTACACCCAGATAGCCTGTGATACCATAGCGAGATTCATGAGACAGTCAGGATACGACGTATTCTTTATGACCGGAACCGATGAGCACGGCGAAAAGATAGAGAAGGCGAGTCTTGAGAAAGGCTATAAGGTATATGAGGAACAGAAATTTGTCGATGAGATTGTGCCGGTCTTTAAAGATCTGTGGAAAAGATTGGAGATAAGCCACGATCATTTTATACGCACGACCGACGACTATCATGTCAAGAGCGTCCAGTATATACTCGAGAAATTATATAAAAAAGGCAAGGGTGAAAGTAAGATCTATAAGAAAGTCTATAAAGGCTGGTTCTGTACCCCATGTGAGACATTCTGGTCTGAGGCTCAAGCGCCGGATGGCATATGTCCTGATTGCAAACGGCCTGTAGAGAAATTGGACGAAGAAAATTATTTCTTGAAAATCTCTGAATATCAAAAGTGGTTAATAGACCATATAAAATCCCATTCAGATTTCATAAAGCCGGACTTTCGAAAGAACGAGGTCCTGGGGTTTTTGAACGAGCCGCTTTTAGACCTTTGCATCTCAAGGCCGAAGAGTCGGATGAGCTGGGGCATAGAGATTCCATTTGATAAAGATTACGTGACATATGTGTGGTTCGATGCGCTTGTCAATTACATTTCAGGCGTGGGTTATCCGCACGATATGGCGCGATTCGAGAAATACTGGCCGGCCGATTTTCACGTGATAGGTAAGGATATACTGCGCCACCATGCTGTCTATTGGCCGATAATTCTGCATGCCCTTGAATTGGATCCGCCAAAGACGATATTCGCGCATGGCTGGTGGATAATCAAGGGCGAGAAGATGTCAAAATCGAAAGGGAATATCGTCGACCCGGTTAATGTGATAAACGAGTACGGCATAGACCCGTATAGATAT
>JACROW010000026.1 GCA_016214245.1 Candidatus Omnitrophota bacterium
CTCTTCGCACTTTCTTATATATTCCTCGTCGAGTGAGCCTTCCCTGACCTCCTCATAAATCTCGGTAAAGTGCTCCACATGTTCCCTGAACCTCTCGACGGCGTAAGATACATGAGCGCCTATCTTCATCATGAATGCCCAGTCGCTCGATTGGGCGAGCAAAAGCTCGCGCGCCATCTGATTGAGCGCCCTCAAGAGCAGGCCTTTTGCGTTTCTATTCTTCGCCGCAGATTCAACCATCCGCTCGACCATCTTATGCAGGTGCCTGTATATCCAATCGTTGGACCCCTCAAGCCAGACCTCGCTATATCCCTTCCACCCCCAGCTTGAGAAAGAGGGCTTCAATACCTGATACTTCTTATAAAGCTTTAGGTATTCGGACGGCGTGGTCAATTCTATCGTCTTCTGGTCGTATCTCATCTTGCGGATTAAAAACTCGAGCCACATCGGGCCCTCATACCACCAGTGGCCGAATAGTTCCGCATCATACGGCGATACTATTATCGGGGTTTTATCGCCCATCTGGCCGGCCAGGTGCTCAACCTGCTTCTCCCTATTGAACATGAAGTTTCCGGCGTGCCATGCTGCCTTCTCGCGGGCATCCTCAGGCGCATACGGGTCCTTATGGTTTGCGTTCCCTGTTATCTTATAATATTTTATCCCTGTGTTTATCCTCACCCCGTCGGCATTGATGTAGGGCCGGATGTAGTCGTAATCGAGATCGAAGCCTATGTCGCGGTAAAATTCCCTGTAATTATAATCGCCGGGATAGCCTTCTATTGCGCTCCACACAGCCTTGGATGTCTCCATGTCCCTGGCGAAGACTGCCACGCCGCTCTTGCATAGGTATGGACTAAATACCCCGAACCTCGGCCGCGGCGACCCGAATAATACCCCGTGCGTATCAACGAAAAAATACCCTACGCCTTCCTTCTTCAATATCTCATCGTCACCCGGATTGTATCCGCATTCCGGAAGCCACATGCCAGGAGGCTTTCTCCCGAAGACCTTCTTGTATAAATCGACTGCCACCCTCACCTGCGCCCTGACCGAGGCCTGCCTTTCTACCTCCATCAAGGGAAGATATCCGTGCGTCGCTCCGCATGTTATGAGCTCCAGCCTGCCCAATTCCTGGAAATGTTTAAAGGCGGTGATGAGATTCATCTTATATTCATCAACGAATATGCGCCTTGCCTCTGTGAAGTTAGAGTGGTACATATGGGCGAGCTTGTTAAATTGGCCCTCCCATCTCGTCCGCTCTATCTCTTTAAGCGAAAGCTCTATCAACTTGTCAAGGTGTTTTAAGTATTTGGATTGTAGATGCCCGTCCATGAGCATCGAGATGAGGGTCGGCGAGAGCGACATGGTCAGTTTGAAATCCACGCCGTCTTTTACAAGTCGATCGAAGACCTTTATGAGCGGGATATACGTCTCTGTTATCGCCTCAAAAAGCCAATCCTCTTCCAGAAAATCTTCAAATTCAGGATGGCGGACATAAGGAAGGTGCGCATGGAGAACTATCGCGAGGTATCCTTTGGGCATATAAGGTTATTCTGTCTTCCTCGTCACTATGGGTGTTATGCGCCGGGAATCACTTCCGTCTTTGGAGGTCGCCTCGCTGCACTCGATATCGCGCCGGAAGAGATCTGCTCTTCCAGGCGCTTTTTGAACAATTCCCTCACCTCAAGCGAGCCTTTTCCGACACCGAATCCGCCCGATAGGCCGAACATCCTCCAGTATTCATCTTCCGGCATCATCCATTCAGCATCCAATTCATCTGACATACTGAAGCGGGGCGTCGTGACAGCATTCGAGCGGGCCAATGGGTAGAAAGAGCCCTTCTTCGATATAATACCTATATCCACTATCCATGTCCGGTTCGGGTTGCTGACATTTATATACCAGTTATTTGCCGACCCCTTTAGGTCGATATCGAAGAAAGAGTGGGCATTCCTGCCGTTAAAATTTATGTCGGTAACATCGTAAACCCGGAGGACCGATCTATCGGGGCTGTCACCTGTTTTTTCGATCTTTCGTATCGTCTCTTCCTCTTTGTCCCGCCGTATCTCCCAATAGGCGAATACCCACCAGGGATCTCTCATTAAGATAACGATCCGATTGTCGCCATAGCCTGGCGGAAATCTGAAAGCCTTGCGCTCCCTAATAACGGTCTCTTTTGCCATATAAATCTCCCCTAAAATTCTTCACCCGGTGTTCCTGCCGGAGCCTCTTCCGGTAATATCTCGGCTGGAGCCTCTTCTTTTTCTACAATTATTGATTTAGCTACATCCTTACCGCCGCTGACCGAATAGGTCACGTCAACCCAGTTACCCTGTTTTATCTCATCTAATTTAGCCGCATTCTCTATCGCTGTGTCTTTATCGAGGGTTATTTCAATGGTCTTTTCCTCATCGCTGTCGTAATCGTAATACTGGACGCTTAAGGAATTCGAGGCCTGATTCACTGCCTGAACCTCTCCATAGATCGAAAGCTCCTCTGGCTGGGCTGCTTCTTTTGCGGCTGGCGGTTGACTCTCTTCCTGGGAAAATGCCGGGTTCGTCAATAAAGCTAAGCTCAATATAACTGCCAACGTAAAAAATATCTTATGGCACTTCATATCTTCCCTCCTTTGTTTACATACAATTTTAATATATCACAATAGGAAATAAAAAGTCAAGGATAACTTAAGACTATCTTCCGTCCGTCCTTATCGAAGACCGGGAATTTTGCCAGGGAATATTTACATAACAGATACTTAAACGCTGTCGCTAAAACGTTAAAACCGTAGACGACGCTTCTTCTGAAATTGATAGATGATGACTCTTCGGTATAACTCGATGGGGAGCTTATCTCTCCGATCCGATACCCAAAATAGAATGCCTGGAGCAGAATCTCATTATCGAATACGAAATCA
>JACROW010000028.1 GCA_016214245.1 Candidatus Omnitrophota bacterium
GCTGGGCATCGAGGAAAGGCCATTTGATAGGATAGTCTCTTACATAGGGACAGGCGTAAGAGACCTTATGAGGAAAAGCCTGGGCTCCAGTAACAGCGCAATATCCGATGAGGCTGTTGAGATATTCAGCAGGTACTATGTAAAACATTCCGCTGACCGGTCGAAACTATATCCTCACGTCAAAGAGGTCTTGAATTATTTTAAAGATAAGAGAAAATTCGTAGTGACGAACAGGTTCAGGAAATTTGCCGATATGACATTAAAGGAACTAGGCATCAGAAGATATTTTGAGGATATCGTGGGCGGTGACGACGAGAGCTGTATGAAGCCCTCTCGATGCGTTTTAGACCGGATGTTTTCCAGGTTAGGCATTGACAGAAAAAGGGCAATGATCGTTGGTGACATGGTTATAGACATAAAGACAGGGAAGAATTCCGGAATGGCGACCTCCTGGGTGACTTACGGTTTGGGAAAGAGGAAGGATTTACGGAACCTCAAACCCGATTATATAATAGACGACATAATGGAGTTGAAGGAGATAATCAGATAGGAGTGCTGTCGCGATGGAGAAGATATTCCGAGCGAGCGAGATAGTCGAGCTGGGCATCCAGATTGAAAAAAACGGTCGAGACCTCTACGACATGCTGGCAAATAAATCGAAAAATAAAAAGGCCGAAGAGGTGTTTAAGTATTTGGAAGGGGAGGAAACCAAACATATAGCCGCTTTTAAAAAAATACTGGAATCCGTAGAGAGTTACGAACCTCAAAGCGCATACCCGGAAGAGTATTTCGCATATATGAAGGCATTGGCCAGTGAATATATATTTACCAAGGAAGGCAAAGGAAAAGCGATAGCCCAAAGAACAAAAACTGATAAAAAGGCTGTCGATTTGGGGATAGGTTTTGAGAAAGACTCCATAATCTTTTACGAGGGGATGAAAAGATCGGTATTGAAAGACGAGGAGAAAGTATTGGACGAGCTCATACGTCAAGAAGAGGACCACTTAAGACGATTGATCGATTTGAAACATGATATTGTTTCGTAAAATCCGGAGGTGATGATGGCTAAAAGTGTAACGGTATACAGCACGCCGACCTGCCCGTTCTGTGTAAGGGCGAAGCAATTCCTGAAAGACAACAAGATAGCATTCAAAGATATAGATGTTTCCCTGGATCAGGTGAAAGCAGACGAGATGATAAAGAAGTCTGGCCAGATGGGGGTGCCTGTTCTGGATATCGATGGCAAGATCATCGTGGGGTTCGATAAGGAAGAGCTAAAGGCGGCATTGGGGATATAGTAAGATATGTACGATCTGATCATAGTAGGCGCAGGCCCGGCAGGCATCACAGCCAGCGTATACGCTGCGCGAAAAAGATTGAATTTCATGGTCATCACCAAAGACATCGGCGGCCAGACAGCCTGGAGCGGCGACATAGAAAATTACACCGGGTATCAGTTCATCACCGGGCCGGATCTCACCGCAAAATTTGAAGAGCATATGCGAAGGTACAATGTGGACCTGCGCGAGGAAGAGGTCGTGTCGATTGAGAAGAGAGGCAAGCATGTCTGGGTTAAGACCTTAAAACAGGAATACGAAGGCAAGACAGCGATAATAGCTTCGGGCAAGAAATCGAGAGAGCTGAATGTGCCTGGCGAGGCAGAATTCAAAAATAGGGGGCTAACCTATTGCGCAACCTGCGATGCACCGCTCTTTGCAGGGAAGCCCGTTGCGGTCATAGGCGGGGGTAATTCAGGCCTCGACGCCGCTCTCCAACTGAATAAGATAGCCAAATACGTCCACCTCATAAATATCTCACCGGACCTCACCGGTGATCCCATCATGCAGGAGAAGGTCTCGGCAAGCCCGATCATAAGTGTCCTGAACAATACGAAGACGCTCGCCGTCTTGGGCGACAAATTTGTTACGGGCTTAAAGATATTTAAAGATGGAAAGGAAGAACTTTTGCCGGTGGAAGGTGTCTTTGTGGAGATAGGCCTGATCCCGAATTCCGGTGTCGCCAAAGATGTGGAGAAGAACGAATGGGGAGAGATAAAAGTCAATTCCTATAATGAGACGAATGTCCCAGGCATATTCGCCGCAGGTGACGTTACCGATGTGCCGGAAAAACAGATAGTGATAGCTGCCGGCGAAGGGTCGAAGGCGAGCTTGAGCGTATTCAAATATCTGAATAAACTCCGATGAATCCCGCAATAAGGTATCTCATCTATGAATACAACAAAAGAAGATCCGAAATAAAAAACAGGCTCAAAGAATTTACACTTCTCCATAAAGGTAAAGATGAAAAGATTTTTAAGGAGCTCTCCTTTTGCCTTTTAACCGCCAATGCCAATGCCCTTAAGTGCGACGAGGCCATCAGGGACTTGGAGAAGGCAGGACTACTCCTCAAGGGCAAGGTGCATCAGATAAGACCGAAGATCAAAGGAAAGGTTAGGTTTCATAATAAAAAGGCTTCATTTCTGGTAGGAGCACGAAGACTGTTCGAAAACGGCAAAAGAATAGATTTAAAGCGCCGTTTGGATTTTAAGGACCCTGTCGCGACAAGGGAATGGCTTGTCGCGAATATAAAAGGGATGGGCTATAAAGAGGCGAGCCATTTTTTGCGGAACATAGGCCTCGGCAAGAATATAGCGATACTGGATAGGCATATTCTAAAGAATTTAAAGGA
>JACROW010000057.1 GCA_016214245.1 Candidatus Omnitrophota bacterium
CTTCTTCGCAAATCCCGACAGAGAATATTATCTTAGAGAAATCGAAAAAGCCACAGGGTATTCTGTAGGCAATATAAGAAGGGAGATGCTGAAACTCGGGAACGACGGGCTATTCTTAAGGCGAACGCATGGCAACCTCGCGTTTTATAAACTAAATACAAGCTATCCTCTCTACGGGGAGCTGCGCAACATAGTCCATAAGACAGTAGGTATTGAGCGATTTTTACATTCCGCGCTCAAAAACGAAGACGGCATCCTCTTTGCCTTCATCTACGGCTCTTTCGCCAAGGCCGCGGAAAGGTCATCAAGCGATATAGATATTATCGTTATAGGCAAGGTAGAGGCAAAAAAAGTGAAATCCCGCCTTTTTGAGTGTCAAAATAGTATAGCCAGAGAAATTAACAGCACCATATATTCACCGGATGAATTTCTTGCTAAACTAAAGGATAAAAATCATTTTATATCTTCAGTGGTAAAGGGTAAGAAGGCATTCTTTATAGGAGACGAAAGTGAGTTTAGACGATTTATACAGATTCGGAAAATTGGAAAAGCATAGCACCACGTCGGAGGAAATAGCCGGTTTATTCGATGTGGCTAAAAGGTATCTTAAGGACGCATCCCAAGATTCCATATCTGCGGAATTGCGCTATATAGCGGCCTATCAAGCCGCTCTTGCCGCAGGCGAGGCGTTCTTACATTGTAACGGATACAAAACGCCCAAGATGAGTCATCATTATATGGTATGGGAGGCGTTGCGGCAGGTTTTGGACAAGTCTTTTAAAGAGCAATTGGCCCTTTTCAACGATGCGCGCAACAAACGCGCAGACGCTTTTTACGACCACGCAGGTCTAATAAACGAAACGGAATATAAGGAAGTTTTTGATGAGTCCAAGCGTTTTGTGGAATCTTTACGCGGTAAGATAAAGAAGGATTTTCCGAGTCTCTGGAAGGGGATTCGATAATAAATAGGGTCAGCGACTATTTTTTAAACCAAGAAAATAGACTGTCCCTAATTACATATGGAGAGATAAGAGAACATGGCGTTATCGGGATTAGACATATATAAGCTGTTGCCGAAGACGAACTGTAAGGAATGCGGATATGCGACGTGTCTCGCCTTCGCCATGGCGCTCGCCCAAAAGAAGGTCTCGCTCGACAAGTGTCCACATGTGACAGCGCAGGCAAGGCTAGCGCTTGAAAGTTCGAGCCAGCCGCCGATAAAGTTGGTTACGATCGGCACAGGTGAATCTAAATTAGAGCTTGGCAATGAGACGGTCATGTTCAGGCATGAGCAGAAGTTTTACCACCCAACTGGTATAGGGTTTTTAGTAGAAGATACGCTAAGCCAGGATGAGCTAAAGAATAGACTCTCCAAAATAAACGATTTGAAGTTTGAGAGGGTCGGACAGATTATAAAAGTAGATTTGGTTGCCTTAAAGAATTCATCACAGGACAAGGCTAAATTCATCAGCATGGTTAAGACGGCTGTCGAAGCCACAAAGCTGAATATCATATTAATCAGCTCTAATGCGGATGCGCTAAAGGAGGCCTGTACGATAGTTAAAGATAGAAGGCCCCTCATAATGGCCGGCTCGAAGGATGTGTTCGATTCGCTCGTCACTATAGCGAAAGAGAATAATCTGCCTCTCGTCGTGGAAGGCCAGTCGCTTGAGGAGATAGCCGTATCTACAGAGAAGGCGAAGTCACAGGGCATCGAGGAAATGGTTTTGTATATCAAAGAAGATGTTCTATCCAAAAAATTTCAGAAATTTACACTTGCGAGGCGTAGCGCTTTAAAGAAGAATACGCGGCCTCTTGGATATCCCCTCATAGCCTTCACAACCCAGGAAGAGCCGGAAAGGGAACTCGAGGAAGCCATTTCGTATGTCACAAGATATGCGAACATAGTTATATTAAAAAATATAGATAAGGACTTCGTATTTCCTCTCCTTGTCGTTCGGCAGGATATTTATACTGACCCGCAGAAGCCGGTTCAGGTCGAACCTAAAGTTTATGAGATAGGTCATGTGACGAAAGAATCGCCCGTGATAGCGACTACGAATTTTTCCATAACATATTTCACGGTTGCCGGCGAGGTCGAGGGCAGCAAGGTTCCCACATACATAATCTCCTGCGATGCCGAAGGAATGTCAGTCCTTACAGCGTGGGCCGCAGAAAAATTCACGGCCGAAAAGATAGCCGATACCTTAAAGAAATGCGGGATAGAAGGGATGGTTTCTCACAAGAAGGTGGTAATCCCAGGCTATGTAGCGGTTTTGAGCGGCAAGCTTGAGGAACTCTCCGGATGGACAGTCGAGGTTGGTCCGAGGGAGGCATCAGGGTTGCCCGCCTTTTTAAAGGGGTGGAAGTGATGGAAAAATTCAAAGTAGCTTTCAGGCCGGATAATGTCGAGATTGATGCGGATAGAGGAGAGAACCTCCTATCCTGCGCCATAAAGGCAGGCATATACATAAATTCATCCTGCGGCGGCGACGGCGTGTGCGGCAGGTGCAAGGTCATAATCGAAAAAGGCTCCTTCAGGACGGAGCCGACAGGCAGGATCACTCAGGAGGAGCGTAAGAAAGGATATGTCCTCGCGTGTCTTAGCACTATCCAGGGAGATCTGACGGTCAAGGTCCCGCCAAGCTCAAGACTGGACATAAAGAAAATAAAGGAAGAAGATGCGAAGCTTCTCAGGCTTAAAGGTGTCTATTCACAGGCAGAGGACGTTGAAGAAGTTGGCGAGCCGATGGCAACGGAAGAGGTCTTCAGCCACAGCCCGTTAGCCACAAAGTTATATCTGGAACTCCCCCCGCCCACCCTTGATGATAACGTGAGCGATCTCGAGAGACTTTACCGCGAGATAAGGGATAAGAAGAATATACAGATTATGCAGACGGGCCTGGCTAATATAAAACGGCTCGGGGCGCTCTCAAGGCAGAGCGATTGGAAGATCACCGTATTATTGGGCAAACGCAACGAAACGACAGAGATAGTTTCGATCGAGCCGGGAGATCGATCACTTAAAAATTATGGCATAGCATTTGATATAGGGACCACTACTGTGGTAGGGCAGCTTGTAAATCTCAATACAAAAGAGGTCCTCGGCACGAAGGCCACACACAATAGACAGATCGTATTCGGTGACGATGTGATAACGCGCATCATATATGCAACAGAAGAGGATGGGCTGGAAAAACTGCACCACGCTGTCATAGATAATATGAACGAGATAATAAGAGAGTTGGTGACCCAGAATAACGTAAACCTCTCCGACTTAAATGGAGTCCTGTGCGCCGGCAATACTACCATGATGCATTTATTGCTAAGGGTGGATCCGAGATTTATAAGGATGGAGCCATATGTCCCGACAGCCAATTTCGTGCCGACGATACGGGCCGCAGAGGCAGGGATAAAAATAAACCCGAGGGGGCTTCTGGCGTGCATACCGGGCGTATCCACCTATGTGGGAGGCGATGTGGTCAGCGGCGTCGTCGCGAGCGGCATGTGCGATGAGGAAGAACTGACAGTTTTAATAGATGTGGGCACAAATGGAGAGATAGTGGTCGGCAATAAAGAGTGGCTGATGTCAGCTGCCGCCTCGGCAGGCCCTGCATTCGAGGGAAGCGGTGTAAGCTGCGGTATGCGTGCCACGAGCGGCGCCATTCAAAGGGTGAGATTAGACGATCCCGAGCACGTCGTCCTAGAGACGATAGGCTCGGCAAGGCCGCGGGGGATATGCGGCTCCGGCTATATAGACACTTTGGCAGAATTATTTCTGCATAAGATACTGGACAGGAATGGCAAGATATCGCGTTCAACAAAATCTTCGAGAATACGCGAGATGGAGACGGGGTTAGAATTCGTATTGGCATTCGCGAAAGAGACTGATATAGGCGCCGATATTGTGATAACTGAAAGCGATATAGAGAATCTGAAGCGTTCAAAGGCTTCCATCTACGGTGCGTTAGCGACGCTATTGAAAAAATTGAACCTGTCTTTTGAGGATGTCAAACGTTTCTACATAGCGGGCGGGTTCGGGACGTATCTTGACATTGAAAAAGCGGTAACTATAGGGCTCCTGCCTGATCTCGAGAGGTCAAAATTCACATTTATAGGAAATAGCTCGCTCATAGGCGCCAGAGAGGCCCTGCTTTCATACGAGGCCTTTCATAAGGCCGAAGAGATAGCGAGGAGGATGGCATACCTGGAGCTGAGCGTCGAGCCTGGATACATGGATGAGTATATACAGGC
>JACROW010000011.1 GCA_016214245.1 Candidatus Omnitrophota bacterium
ATCGGGACGCTATACAACCCTAAAGCCACCGCCTGCAAAAATACATTTTGCGCAGCGTGGCCTGCTTCTATATCTGTGTAGCGGATGCCGCGCTCGCCGTATTTTGATGTGACTCGTTCATAGACCGCGCATACTATTATATTTATATTCGCGTCCCGGATTGGGCTTTGTCCCCATGCCGCTTCTGCTAAATCTTTTCTCGCATCCTTATTCGACACAAGCTCCAATTTATGCCCCTCATTGACATAATGGAACACGCCGTCTACTTTTACTAAGTAAATCTCTAATGGATATAGCGCCCCTGCCGACGGGCTGGCCCTGAAGGCCATACGTTCATCGGTGATCCCTTGGCAGGCCCACAATAGCTGTGAAATATCTTCCAGAGAAATCTCTTTCGGAGAATAACTCCGTACAGAACGCCTTTTTTGGATCGCCTCTTCAACAGAAACGCTCCCCTTCAACCTCGGCTTCGGCAAATTTATCGTTTTCATCCCCTCACCCCACATCGCCAATGGCGAAAAAATAATCAGTGTAATAAAAATCAACCTTAACATGTTTCCGCTTCGAGCCAATCCAGATACGCTTTATTTCCGCTGACTATCGGGAGCGCAATGATCTCGGGTACTTCGTAACTATGAATGTGCTTTATTTCTTTTTCTATTCTTTTGAAATTTTTTTGCTGTGCCTTTAGTATAATTAAAATCTCTTTGGCCTTATCGATCTTACCCTTCCACCAGAACCTCGATTCGATTCTAGGAATTATATTCGCACAGGCAATCAACCGCTTCTTCAAAAGCGAATTTACAATTTTTTCAGCTTCTCTCTTCGAACCGCATGTAACTAAGATCGCAATAAAATTACTTCTCATAAAAAAGTTTTATCCCAGTTGTTATCGTATTGTAATGTATGTCTACCGTATCCTCTTCGCGGAATGCGTATCCGCCGGCCAATACGACTGCGATAGGGATAGTGTAATTTATCGCTTGCCGAAAGATGAATTCGTCCCGTTTTTTCAATCCCTCCTTCGTGAGGGCCAAGCCGCCTATCCTGTCATCTTTGTATGGGTCTGCGCCCGCAACATAGATCAAAAAATCCGGTTTAAAATCGCTTATGATCTTCGGGATATTTTCGTATAGAGCGCGCAGATACTCTTTATCACCAGCCCTGTCGCGCAGCCCTATATCAAGATTCGACTTTGGCTTAAAAAATGGATAATTATTTTGCTGATGTATTGAGAAGGTGAATACATTCGGGTCGTTTGAAAATATGGCGCTGGTTCCATTCCCATGATGAAGATCGCAATCTATTATCATAGCCTTTTCAACGCACTTTATCTTCATCATATGCCTTACGGCGACGGCGATGTCATTCAGGACGCAGAATCCCTCGCCATGATCCGGAAAGGCGTGATGAAAACCGCCGCCTATATGGATCCCGAGCCTGTCTGTGAGGGCGATCTCGGATGCAAGGATCGTGCCGCCGCAACATAATAGCGCCGCCCTGACTATCCCTTTAGAATACGGCAATTCAAGTCTAAATATCTCCTCATCGGTCAGGGTGCCTTTTTTTAATTTATCCAGATAATTTTTTTCATGCACTAAAAGAATATCTTCATCTGAGGAAGATTTTGGCGTGACGAATTCAATCTTGATTTTGAGTGGGGATTCTTTTAACAGCCTTTCTTTTATTCGATTATATTTTGCGGTTGGAAATATGTGGTTCCCGATATCGACCGCATAATCTTTCGAATATACCAGTCTTATAATTTAAGTTAGCTCTCCTATCATTCCGTCTACAGCGTCCTGGATCAATTCCCAATCCTCCTGATTATGTATGGCAAATTTCTGCTTCCTCTTCCAGCCACCTTCTTCCTTCTTCTGCCAAAGATAGAAACAGACCTGTTTTCGACCATAGCTTTCCAGGAGGACTACAGCTGACCACCACCCAAATCGTTTGTTTATTGTCTTTTGACTTAGCACCTTCAAGGGGGCTATTATAGGTACCTTCTCTTCGTCTCTCAAGCTTATCTTTTCAGCCATATGAAACCTCCTCCTCTATCTCCTCAAATACACCTGGTAATCAGGGCTTTTCCCCTCTACTATGACATGGCCTTCTCTGGCAAGCCATCCAATGCTCATTAGTACTCTTTCCCTCTCTGTATCGATCCCATCTACAATCTGGCTTAAGCCAGACTTCCCGTGCTCATCCAGGTAGTGCCAAATATCTCCAGCGGTTATTCCGATCTCTGTAATCATCTCTTCACCTCCCCTATAATTGCGTTACGCCACCTTCTTATTATAACTGCCGCACAAAGGACAGGTTGATATCTCCTCATGTCTGGAATCCACGTAGATGTGGAAACAGATGGAACACTTCCAGAGGTAATCCCCCTCTTTGATTGAGTGCCTTTTCGCTCCACGGTAGCTAAATGACAACCAACCTATTAAAATTAATATGGCCGAAAACAGGATGTAGAAGAAAATAAGACTCGCAATGTCTAATCTTATCATAATTATAATACAAAATACAAATATATTTTAGCGGAGCTCGATTTTGGAGCCATTCAATGCTTCTTCAATCAAATGGGTCAAGGTTATATCGCTTCCTTTCGCGTCCCGACCTTTTATTAACCAATCCGTCTCCCGGGCAGGCTGTGCTATTTTGCCTTCATTCAGTTTTTTAATCTCGCTAATATATCTCTTCTCCAAGAGGGAGCGTTCTCTTGGTCTAATCTTAACTTCTAACACGCCCCTTTCTAATATGGGCCCCAAAAAAGAGACCTTAGAGAATTTTATTGGATTAGCTTCTTTAGGCGTGACCACAACGCTTATCATGCATATCCAAAAGATATGCCAGGCAACCGATATAAAAATAGCTAAATTAAAAATAGGGTCTTTGAGTATGCGCGTCATTGGCTAGTCGCTATATTAATCTGAGATACGCCTTCGGACCTGCACATATCCCAAATTTCCACTACCCGTCCAAGCGATGCCTGGTTATCCGCCTTTATCAGTAAAGGGGTCTTCTCTTTAGCGATTATACTCAAGCTCGATGCAAGTTCATCCTGGGAGATCTCTCTTTCATTCAGATATATCAAATCGTCCTTCGTGACTATTATAACTACGTTTTCCTGCTGGATGACTTCGCTCGTCACTGCCTTTGGGAGGTTGACCTTGATACCAGGTTGAAATATGAAACTGGACGTGAATATAAAGAAGATAAGAAGAAGGAAGAAGACGTTGATGAGCGGCGTCAGGTCCAGAAGGCCCTTCTCTATCTTTAAACGCCTTTTAAACCTCATATGTGTCCCTTCGCGAGGATAAGAGATTCACCAGGTCCGTGGCATTGGTCTCCATATCGTATATGAGGTTGTCGATCTGGCTGACCAGATAATTATAGAAGACATAGGTAGGTATGGCGACGGATATGCCCGCTACTGTTGCCAAAAGCGACTCCCATATCCCGCCTGCAAGATCGCCCGGGTTCACCGGTGCCATCGAGAGCGCCTTGGCCTGAATCACCTGGAATGCCTTTATCATGCCTGTCACCGTGCCCAGGAGTCCGAGAAGAGGGGCTATGTGAGCTATGGTGGCGAGGATCGGCAGATGCCTTTCTAAGCGGGGTATCTCAAGTTGTGCCGCTTCCTCGACAGCCTCCTTTATCTCCGGTTTGGACCTATCATGTTTTAGTATGCCTGCCTTTATTATGTGGGCGATCGGGCCAGGCGTGCGGTTACACAATTCTATCGCCTCTATGATTTTGTTTCTCTTTAATATGTTGGTTAGACCATCCATAAATTTATCCGCGTCTATCCTGGCCTTGTTCAGATGATAGAGCCTTTCGATCGCCACGCTGAATGCCAATATGGATGATAATATTATGAGGTACATCATCGGCCCGCCTTTTTGAATTATATCCCACATATCTTCCTCCTCACTTCGTTCCTCTCCACCTTAACCATTCGAGTCTCTCCTTGGCAAATTTGGATTCTTCGACATCCATGCCTGCGAGTTTTTCGTAAACCAGTTTCGCCTCATCCCATTTCTCAAGCCTTTCAAAAGCTAAAGCGCATTTAAGTTGTGAGCGGATTGACCAAAAAACCCCTTTTGAATAGAGATATGGAACTTTGAGATATTCCTGCGTCGCCTCTAACAGCTCCCCTTTCTTTTCAAAGGATTCCGCTATCTCATATTGGAGCTGCGCATTCGATTCGTTATTTTCATTTGTTAAGGCTAGCCTATAATATTTTATTGCGGAATCGTAATCCGAATTGGCGCCCTTTAATTTGGCTATCTTTTTATATGCGGCTTTCTCAAAGTTAGAACCGGGAAATTTTTCTGCCAGCTCTATAAGGTGCGATATCGCCTCTTCAGCCTTTCCTTCATCATTCAATGTAAGCGCTAGCTCAAATAGCGCGTCCCCGGCGACATCGCTTGAAGGGTAATCTGTCAAGATCGAAGAGAAATATTCTTTCGCTTTATCATATCGGCCCTTTGAACGATAATACCCGCCGAACCAGAATCTTGCATTGTCCGCCATCTCCGATTGCGGATAATCTTTCAGGAATTTGGTAAACTCAAGCACCGCTTCGGCCTCTTTACGCATATTATAATAGCACCAACCTATCTGATATCTTGCCAGCATGGTAAATTCTTCCGACCCTTTTTTCTCTATCATCTTAAAGATGCTTAATGCGTCTTCATATCTATCGATATTATAGAGCGAGTTCGCCAGATAGAAGGCCGCCTGTAACTCCTGGGTGCCGTCGGGAAATTCCTTTATAAGCTTCTCGAATTCTGATATCGCATGTTCGAAGTCCCTTTTTTGAAAGTAGGCCATGCCCAGTTGGAATATAGTCTTCTCCCTGAAACTGGTCTTCGGAAAGTTGACCAGGACACTCTGCTAAGCTAATATTGCCTGATCGCACCGTTCCTGCAACATAAATATGTTTCCTATCTGGTACTGAGCATAATCGGCTAAAGGTGTATCCGAATATTTGTCTAAGACGATATCATAACTTTCGACAGCCTTATCGTATTCCCTATTATCGAAGCGGATGTCACCGATCCTGCAAAGAGAATTCGCGCTTAAGGTCATATCCTTCGAGTTCTTCTCAACCCAGGCGAATTCGGCAACCGCTTCCCTGAACCTGTCCTGTTTTGTATATATCCACCCGAGTTCATAATGCAAATCGTCTAAATATCCAGAAGATGGAAATTTCCCTATCGCCTCTCTTGCAATCTCTTCGGCGTCTTTATATCTTGCCGCTTTAAAAAAGAGTCTTGTCTTTATATAATATGCCTCCGGCACCGCATCGCTATCCGGATATTTTTCTATAATCTCATCGCATATCTTTATGGCCTCGGCCTCCTTGGTGAGCTTTTCATGGCTTTGAGCTATCCCTAAAAGCGAGTAGCTCTCTAAAGAAGAATTACCGGCCTTCTCCAGACAGGATTCGTATTCTTTTATGCTTGTATTATAGTCACCGAGCTCAAAGTAGCATCTTGCCATTCGATATATCGCAAAAGATACTCGCACTCTCCTATCCTGAATTGGGCCTCAATGGCTATCTTATCGAAAGGATAGCCGGAGACGACCTCTTTAAATGCCCTTATCGCTTCCTCCAGCAACCCCAGTTTATAATAACACCAACCCTTGGAATAGACCGCATAACCCAATATTTTAGAGGACGGGAAGCCAGCGATTATCTTCTCATAATATTCAAGGGCGCGCTTTGGATCCTGGCTCTTGAGATACGTTTCACCGGTCCAATACAAGGCCTCATCCTCAAGGCCGCTCCCGTCTCTGGCATTCAAGACTATGTCGAATTCATGGATAGCCCTTGTCAGATTATTTTGGTAGTAGAAACACCTCCCCAATAGAAGATGCGCTTCGTATATGCGCGGCGTACTTTGCGGATATATGCTTAAGAAATTTTCCAGTCTTTCTTTGGCCAGATCATAAAATCCGTCGCTGAAGGCTCTCTTGGCAAATAGGAAATCGTTCTCTTCCAGTGTATCGGCGGCAAATACTGAAACGTATGAAAATATAAATAGAAGTAGGAATAGTTTTGAGATTTGAAATTTTAAACTTGATTTTATCATAACATCCGTCTAAGATACTGGCCCGTATAGGACCTCTTAGTCGCCGCTATCTCCTCGGGGGTGCCTTTTGCTACAATCTCGCCGCCGTCATCGCCGCCCTCTGGGCCGAGATCGGTAATATAATCTGCGGTCTTTACCACATCCAGATTATGTTCGATGACTAAAACTGTGTTGCCCTGCTTTACCAGAGCCTGCAGGACATTCAAAAGCTTATCCGTATCTGCGAAGTGCAGCCCTGTCGTAGGCTCGTCTAATATATAAAATGTCTTTCCGGTAGAGGTCTTAGAAAGCTCTGTCGCAAGCTTTATCCTCTGCGCCTCTCCGCCTGATAAGGTAGTCGCGGATTGGCCTAACTTTATGTAGCCAAGGCCGACATCGTAAAGGGCTTTTAGCTTATTTTTTATCGAAGGTATATTTATGAAAAGAGAGTGCGCCTCCTCAACTGAGGAGTTCAGGACATCCGCTATCGATTTACCTTTATACTTGACATCGAGCGTCTGAACATTAAATCTCTTGCCCTTGCACACCTCGCACTGCACATATACATCCGGCAGGAAATGCATCTCTATAATTTTGATGCCATCGCCCATGCATGCTTCACATCTGCCGCCTTTAACATTGAAGCTGAAACGGCCCGGCCGGTAACCGCGCACCTTCGATTCCGGAAGTTTTGCGAAGAGGTCTCTTATGGGCGCGAATGCGCCGGTATATGTTGCTGGATTTGAACGGGGCGTCCTTCCAATCGGCGACTGGTCTATGACTATGGCCTTATCGATAAATTCAACGCCCTCTATTCTTTTATGCGCACCCGGCTTCTCCTTTGACCTGTAAAGTTTCCGCGCAAGCGCCCTGTAGAGGATATCGTCGACGAGCGTGGACTTTCCTGATCCAGAAACGCCTGTCACGCAAACGAGGAGTCCCAGCGGTATCTCTACGTCTATATCTTTTAGATTATGTTCGCTAGCGCCAATTATTCTTAAGATTTTTTTACTCCTGTACGGCCGCCTCTCCGAAGGTATCCGTATCTTTTGCTCGCCCTTTAGATATTTTCCTGTCAGGGACTCTTTAGATTTCAATATATTTTCGAGCGTCCCGCTCGCAACGACCCTGCCTCCATGCTCGCCTGCGCCGGGCCCCAGGTCTATTATATGATCGGCCTTTCTTATCGTCGCCTCGTCGTGTTCCACAACTATCAATGTGTTCCCGAGGTCCCTTAGAGCCATCAGCGTGTCGAGCAATTTTGAATTGTCCTTCTGGTGCAGTCCTATGCTCGGTTCATCCAATATGTATATGACCCCGACAAGCCCTGAACCTATCTGTGTCGCGAGCCTTATCCTCTCGGCCTCGCCTCCCGAAAGGGTATAGCTTCGTCGATCTAGAGTGAGGTATTCCAAACCGACATTTATCATGAATTGAAGGCGCTCTTTTATCTCTTTTAAGACCTGATTGGCTATTTTGCCTTGAGCCGCGGTCAATTTCAGGTCCGTCAAGAATATCTTCAAATCTTTTATCGATAGGCTTGTGACCTGGAAGATCGACTTATCCTGGATCGTGACTGCCAGGCTCTCCGGCTTCAACCTCTCGCCTTTACACGCCGGACACGGCAATACCGACATATACTTATTTATCTCCGTTTTTATGAATTCGCTCTCGGTCTCCCGGAAGCGTCTTTCCAAATTCGGTATGACGCCTTCAAAGACGCCCCATCCGTGGCCCTCACCCTCGCCATATAGAACCAGTTTCTTTATATCTTTCGGCAGGTCCTTAAAAGGCGTCTCCATATCGAATCCATGCTCGTGGCCCAGCGAACGCAAAAGCCGCCGATAGTAAAGATACAGCCCTTTACCGCCGCGCCTCCAGGCATCAACGGCATCTATAACAGGTTTTGATTTGTCAGATATTACGAGCTCCGGGTCTATCTCCATCTTATTGCCGAGGCCGCTGCACATCGGACATGCGCCGTAGGGCGAGTTGAATGAGAAGATCCTCGGCGCCAATTCCTCGAAGCTTGTGCCGCAGTCGATACAGGCATACTGCTCGTTGAAAAGGATATCAATTCCATTGGCATTGACTGCCACGAGCCCCTTCCCAGTTTCGAGTGCCGTCTCTACGGAATCTGTGAGGCGTTTCCTTATATCCTCTTTCAGAACGAGCCTGTCTACCACGGCTTCGATTGTATGAATTCTGTACTTATCCAATTTGATCGGCTTTTCCAATTCAAGGATATTGCCATCGACCCTTGCCCTGATATATCCGTCTTTCTTCATCCTCAGAAATAGGTCTCGATATTCGCCTTTTCTGCCCCTCACCAGCGGAGCCAGTATCAAAAGTTTCACATCTTTAGGCAGATTCATGATATGCTCTACAATCTCTTGTGAGGTCTGGCGCGTGATCGGTTTCTTACATTTCGGGCAATGCGGCGTGCCGATACTTGCGAAGAGGAGCCTTAAGTAATCATAGATCTCGGTCTGGGTCCCTACCGTAGAACGGGGATTTGAGCCTGCAGTCCTCTGTTCAATGCTTATTGCAGGCGACAGGCCTTCAATGTATTCCACATCCGGCTTCTGTAATTGCTCCAGGAACTGTCTGGCATAACTCGACAGGCTTTCAACATATCTACGCTGCCCTTCAGCATATATCGTATCGAAAGCTAAAGACGACTTGCCTGAACCTGATAACCCTGTGATGACGGTCAATTTGTCGCGCGGGATCTCGACGTCGATACTTTTTAGGTTATGAACTTTCGCACCTTTTATGACGATTGTCTCTTTTTGCATATTTTTATCTATATATTATGCTGATTTTAGCATATAGACAATAATAAAACAAGGGGACAGACACACCCTTTCTGTCCCCTTCTTTTAATAAAATTGAACGGCTTCTTTATAGAGGGTCTTACCTCTTCTTCCTCCTGCCGCCTCTTAACATCTTTGCTCTCGAGACGTCCCCTCTTTTGTCTATGAAGTAGAGATACCCTTTCGCCTTCTTTACGCCGGGTTTCGCTATCACCTTGCCGCCGCCGCCCTTCGATTTTCCTCTTGCCATCTTAGTCTCGACGACGTTTCCCTTTTTGTTAACGTAATAGAGATATCCTTTCTTACGTTTTATTCCTACCTTCGCAACCTTCTCTGCCATTTTGCTCACCTCCCTTCTCGGTTATCAAGTCCCTATCTTAACGTTATTCACAATGCCTTCGAGAGTTGCTATGGCAGACATGATCGCCAAGGCGCTCGTCTTTGGATTCGTTCTCGACGGCACATTTTCTGTCCTTGTAACAATCTTTCCGAAATCGCCTGTCATCTCGACCTCATGTATGTTCTTCGTATAATCCGGCGATGTGATTATTCTCACTCTCGTCTTGTCCGCTCCGATCCCGGCGAGGCTCAATGCCGCACACACATTCACATTCTGCGGAAAGTTCGCGACCGCATCGGCGGCACTGCCCTCAAAGATGAGCGTCTCTTCCTTTATCCTGCTTAAATCCACTCGATTCTTTTTTAAATACGGCGCCCCCTCCAATCCCTTCGGCGGTTTTTTTGTGGTCAGGGTGACCGAGTCTATCCTGCCGATAGAACCTGCCTTCAATCCGTCTATACCGCATATTGCGCCGCTCGGCAGGTATACATTTATGCCTCTTTTTTCAGCCAATCTCAACAAGCTCTCTTTTCCCAATAGTCCGCCAACGCTCATGATGAATATATCTTTCTTGGTCTTAATCGCCTTTTCAACGAGGCTCGCGGAAACCGCAGCGCTTGCTGCCTCTATCACCATATCTACCTTCTTGATGAGATTATCCAGTTTTAAGATCGGGGCTTTCTTTTTTAACATATGGCTCAAGCTAAGAGATTTAGCCTTATCGATGTCGTATATGCCGATTAAATTTATCTTATCCCGCAATCTATCCTGACATGCCTTCGCTATCTCCGAGCCTATTGTCCCGCATCCAATAATGCCTACTTTTAATCTCCGCATTAATATCCCGCCAATGCCGCCTCTTTCTTTTCACCAGTCACTGCAAGCATCCTCTCGAGGGTCACCTTTGCTCTTTCACTTACGTCGTCGGAAACCTTTATCTCGTAAACGAGCATCTCAAGTGAGTGTGCAACCCAGCCCAGCGTTATGAGCTTCATGTTTGCGCAGACGAGGCGCGGTGTCGGAAGATAAAATTTCTTATCTGGATTTTCTTTCTGCAGCTTATACAGCATGCCTGATTCGGTCGCTATTATAAATTCCTTCGAATGCGACTGTTTGACATATTTGAACATGCCGCCGGTTGAGCAGATATGGTCTGCAAGGCTAAGGACCTCGGGCTTG
>JACROW010000034.1 GCA_016214245.1 Candidatus Omnitrophota bacterium
AGGAGGGCGGTCGTCACACCCCATTCTTCAACGGCTATCGTCCCCAGTTTTACTTCAGGACCACTGACGTCACAGGTATCGTGACTCTCCCTAAGGATGTGGAGATGGTCATGCCGGGAGATAACGTGAATTTAGAGATCGCCCTCATCACGCCTATAGCCATGGAGAAGGAGCTCAGGTTCGCGATACGCGAAGGCGGCCACACTGTAGGCGCAGGCGTCGTAACCGAGGTGATAGAGTAAATAAGATGGCACAGGAGTTTATATTATTTGAATGTGCAAATTGCAAAAACAGGAACTATTCTTCCACCAAGAACAAGAAGAAGAACCCTGACAAACTGGAATTGAGTAAATATTGTAAGTTTTGCAGGAAACATACTGTACATAAGGAGATAAAATAAGTGGTTTACTTAGGAGCGTCGGTTAATGGTAAACCAACGGTCTCCAAAACCGTTACTGCGGGTTCGATTCCTGCCGCTCCTGCCAATCTTTTAGAAGCGATATATGGCGAAAAGAATAATAAGTTTTTTTAATGATGTAAAATTGGAGATGTCGAAGGTATCATGGTCTACTAAGGATGAACTCATAGGTTCGACGATAGTAGTCCTGGTCTCCTTGGTGATATTGACAGTCTTCATAGGCATATGCGATCTTGTTCTCTCCAGGATTGTGAATATAATTATGTCGATGCTCTAAACCGGATATAGACGACATGGCCAAACAGTGGTTCGTGATACACACGCAGACGGGATATGAGGATAGGGTGAAGACAGCATTGGAGAGCAAGGTAAAGGCAGGTTTATGCAGGGATTCGATCTCTCAAGTATTGATTCCCATCGAGCAGGTCTCAGAGATCAAGGCCGGCAAGAAGAAAATATCGCAGCGCAAATTCTTTCCGGGCTATATATTGGTTGAAATGGAATTGACCGATGAAAATTGGTATCTGATAAAGTCTATATCCGGCGTGACAGGATTCGTTGGCGCGGGCGCACGGCCGCTCCCCTTAAAAGAGGAGGAGATAGAAACGATCCTTAAGCAGGCTAAGGAGGCAAAGGAGAAGCCGACGCCAAAGGTTATATTCGAGAAAGGCGAGAGCATAAGGGTAAATGACGGGCCATTCACCAATTTTAACGGCAACATAGAAGAGGTCAATCTTGCTAAGGGCAAGGTAAAGGTCATGATATCGATTTTTGGAAGGGCTACGCCAGTAGAATTAGAGACCTGGCAGGTGGAAAAGGTTTAGATGGCGAAGAAGGTAAAGGCGGTTATAAAGCTATATTGCCCGGCAGGGAGCGCCAACCCGGCGCCGCCAGTTGGGCCAGCCCTGGGCCAGCACGGCCTCAATATAATGGAGTTCTGCAAGTCTTTCAACGAAAGGACGAAGGGAGAGGAGGGGCTGACGCTTCCGGTTGTTATAACAGCCTATGAGGACAGGACATTTACCTTTATTATAAAGAGCCCTCCCTGTTCCGTGCTTTTGAAACGCGCCTGCGGGATAGCCAAGGCAAGTGGTACACCGAATAAGGAGAAGGCCGGTAAAGTGACCCTGGAACAGGTGAAGGAGATAGCCAATTTAAAGATGAAGGACCTGAATACACCGAATCTGGAAAAGGCTGTCAATATAGTGAAGGGCACAGCGAGAAGCATGGGGATAGACGTAGAGGAATGATTTATATGAAGACGCTTTCGAAAAGATTGAAAACAGTTGAATCCCTATTCGATAAGACGAAGGCATACAGCCTTAAAGAGGCTATAGCCATCCTGAAGAAGACGCCGAAACTGAAGTTTGATGAAACTGTAGAGATTGCCAGCACTCTTAATTTAGATTCGCAAGGGGCGAAGGGTGCGAACATAACCATAAGAGGCACTGTTGCGTTGCCCCATGGAACCGGCAAAAAGGTGAGGATAGTAGTATTTTGTAAGGGCGAGGAAGAGAAGAGGGCGCGCGATGCCGGCGCTGATTTTGTCGGTGCTCTAGACCTGGTATCAAAGATCCAGGCCGGATGGACAGATTTTGACGTGGCGATAGCAACACCTGACATGATGAAGGATATAGCCAAGCTCGGGAAGATTTTAGGGCCGCGGGGTCTGATGCCGAACCCTAAAGCAGGGACGGTAACGCAGGATACCGTGAAGACTATAAAAGAGGTAAAGGCCGGCAAGATAGAATTCAAGATGGATAAACAATCCGGGATCCACGTGCCCGTCGGCAAATTGTCTTTTACCGAAGATGCGTTATATGCGAACGCCTTTGCGCTGATCGATGGAGTTATGAGTTCAAATCCCCAGGGTATTAAAGGTGCTCACGTGAAGAGCATGTATATCTCGACCACGATGGGGCCCGGCGTGAAACTGGATCTGGCAGAGTTCAGGAAGGTTTGATTTATGAAACAGGAAAAACTCGGAAAGCTCTGTAAAGAGCGGATGATAGATGAGATAGTGGCCCGCTTCGAAGGGCACCCGAATTTTATAGTAACAAGCTACATGGGGCTATCGACTCAGGAGCTCGAGCTTTTGAGGCGCTCTTTACGGAAGGCATCTTCGAGCTATTTCGTCGTCAAGAACGCTATCCTAAATATAGTATTTGATAAGCTTAAGCTAAAAGATACTAGGCCGGCAGTGGAAGGGGGCGTTGGGATATCCTTAAGCGGTGAAGATCTTATATCTACGTGCAAGGCATTAGTAAATTTTGCAAAGGACCATAATAAATTACAGATAACGACAGCGGTTTTCGACGGCAGGGCTGTCTCAGCGGACAGGATAAAGGAATTAGCGAGGCTTCCATCGAAGGAGGTCCTGCTCGCGCAGGTCGTAGGCGGCATTAAATCACCGATAACCGGTTTCGTGAATGTGCTGGGCGGCATATTGAGAAAGTTCGTTTGTGTCGTGGATGCGATAAAAAACAAGAAGACGTAAACGCTAAAAAAGGAGAGTGGAAGATGGAAGCGAAAGAGACGAAGGTTGAAGTTTCAAAAAAGATGAAGGATGTGATGGATACCATCGAATCGATGACCGTCTTGGAACTGGCCGACCTGGTGAAGGCGCTCGAGGAGAAGTTCGGTGTCCAGGCAGCCAGCGCTGTCAGCGTTCAGGCTGTCGGCGCGGGCCAAGCGGGCGCCGCTCCGGCCGCGGCTGAAGAGAAGTCCACATTCACGGTCGTCCTGGCGAGCGCGGGCGCGAATAAGATTCAGGTCATCAAGGAACTTCGGACCCTGACCAGTTTGGGCTTAAAGGAAGCCAAGGATCTGGTCGACGGCGCGCCGAAGACGATCAAAGAGGGCGCGACAAAGGAAGAGGCCGAGAAGATCAAGAAACAGCTTGAGGCAGCCGGCGGTAAAGTAGAACTGAAATAAAATATCAGGCGGTTGAGAGATGATAAAGCGCAAAAGCTTTGCGAAGATCGAAGAATGCTATAAGCTTCCAAATCTATTGGAGGTGCAGCTACGCTCATATGAGGAGTTTCTGCAGAAAGATACGCCTAAGACGAAGCGTAAAAATAAAGGTCTCGAAT
>JACROW010000048.1 GCA_016214245.1 Candidatus Omnitrophota bacterium
AACATCAGGCCGATGCCCCGGATACAGTTCCAGCTCGACCATGGGCTGGAGAATGCCGCAAACGTTGAAAAAGCCTTACTCCAAGAGCATACTGGGGAAGATTCTGCGGCACGGTAGCCAAGTGGTAAGGCAGGAGTCTGCAAAACTCTTATTCAGCGGTTCAATTCCGCTCCGCGCCTCCAGGGCAGCTAGCTCAGTTGGCTAGAGCGCTTCCTTGACATGGAAGAGGTCACAGGTTCAAGTCCTGTGCTGCCCACCATTTAAAAATTTTGGGCAAGTGGTGGAATGGCTTACACGGCAGACTTAAAATCTGCTGGCCGAAAGGCCATGAGGGTTCGACTCCCTCCTTGCCCACCAAGAGGAATATGGACTTAAATATATTACGACATTCGACGTCGCACGTGATGGCGCAGGCGGTTAAGAGCCTGTGGCCGAAGACAAAGCTCGGCATAGGCCCGGCAATCGAAGACGGATTCTATTATGACTTTGACAAGGAAGAGCCGTTTACTCCGGAGGACCTCGGGAAGATAGAAGCGAAGATGCACGAGATCATAAAGAAGGATTATAAATTCGAGCGGCAGGATCTGAAGAAGGCCGAGGCGATAAAGCTGTTCGAGAAGATGGAAGAAACTTATAAGGTCGCGTTAATAAAAGAAATTCCGGATGAAACGGTTTCAATATATAAAGATTGTGATTTTACTGACCTCTGCCGCTGCCCGCACATAGCATCGACCGGCAAGATAAAAGCATTTAAGCTCCTCTCCCTCGCGGGCGCATACTGGCACGGCATAGAGACGAACCCGATGCTCCAGCGTATATACGGGACGGCTTTCGAGACGGAAAAAGAGCTTAAAAGTTATCTCGTATTGATAGAAGAGGCGAAGAAGAGAGACCACAGAGTCTTAGGGAAACAGCTCGAATATTTCAGCTCAAGCGAAGAGGTCGGTCCGGGTCTTGTATTGTACCATCCAAAAGGGGCAATGCTTCGGACTATAATTGAGGAATATATACGAAAAGAGCATATCAAGAGAGGGTATGAGCTTGTCATCGGGCCGCACATCTTGAAGAGCGACATATGGATACGCTCGGGCCACTATGATTATTACAAAGAGAATATGTATATATTTAAAATCGAAGGTCAGGAATATGCCATTAAGCCCATGAACTGCCCGGGCCACATATTGGTATACAAGTCAAAGACGAGAAGCTACAGGGACCTGCCATTAAGATATTTTGAGCTGGGAACAGTCTATAGAAATGAAAAGTCCGGGGTTCTACATGGCCTGCTTCGCGTCAGAGGCTTCACTCAGGATGATGCCCACATATTCTGTCTGAAGGAACAGGCCGAAGGCGAGATAATAAAAGTCATAGATTTTGTCGTCGATACGCTAAAAGTTTTCGGCTTCGACGACTTCTCCGTTAAGCTGTCCACCAGGCCCGCTAAATATATCGGTAAAGACGAGGACTGGCGGGCTGCTGAGAAGGCGCTCGCAAATTCATTGAGCAGAAAGTACCTGACATATGAAGTAAATGAAGGCGAAGGCGCCTTCTACGGCCCGAAGATAGATATAAAATTGAAGGATGCGTTAAAAAGAGAATGGCAGTGCGCGACGATACAGTGCGATTTTGCGCTGCCCGAGAGGTTCGACCTCACATATGTAGGCCAGGACGGTAAAGTTTACCGCCCGATAATGCTACACAGGGTGATCCTGGGGTCGCTTGAAAGGTTCATCGGCGCCCTGATAGAGCATTTCGCAGGGGCAATGCCTTTTTGGCTTGCGCCGACCCAGTGTGTTATAATACCTATTTCCGAAAAGGTTATAGATTACGCCAGGGAAGTTGAAAAGACTTTGCTCGGAAACTCGATAAGGGTCACGGTCGATTCACGGAACGAGAGGCTCGAGAAAAGGATACGGGACGCCGAGATAGGAAAGATCCCGTACATGTTGGTAGTCGGTGAGAAAGAGGCTAAGGCGAATTCCGTATCGCTGAGATCCAGGGCTAAAGGCGATAGGGGTGCGGTAAAAGTGGATAGATTTATAGAGATGGTCGATAAAGAGAAAGGCGGGTGATTGGGTATCGCAAAGAAAGACCTGAGGATAAATTTTAGGATCAGGGTAAAAGAGATAAGGGTGGTCGGTGAAAATGGGGAGCAGCTCGGAGTTCTTCCGACACAGGAAGCGCTGAAGCGCGCTGAAGAAGCGGGGCTTGACCTCGTCGAGGTTGCGCCGACCGCAGCACCTCCCGTTTGTAGGATAATGGATTATTCGAAATATAAATACGAACAGGAGAAGAAGGAGAAAGAGGCGCATAAAAAGCAGAAGGTGATACATCTGAAAGAGGTAAGGTTCGGCCCGAAGATAGGGGAGCACGATTACCAGTTTAAACTTAGGAATCTGGAAGAATTTTTAAAAAGAGGAGATAAGGTCAAGGTCACCATGATGTTCAGGGGCAGAGAAATGGCCCACATAGATTTAGGCAGAAAGGTTTTGGACAGGCTCTCAAGCGATATATCGGCAATAGGCGAGATAGAAGAGAGCCCTAAGCTCGAAGGCCGTTTCTTGAATATGGTGATCAGGGCGAAGTAAAGAAACCGCAAGGAGAATTATGCCGAAATTAAAGACGTCAAAGAGCGCTCGGAAAAGGGTGAGGTTTACCAAGACAGGCAAGATAAAACATTTCAAGGCTGGAAGGCGCCACCTTTTGACAAGCAAGCGCTCCAAGAGGAAGAGGCTCCTGGGTAAAGGGGCGTTTGTGGCAAAGGGAGAAGCGAAGTCGATAGAGAAGCTATTGCCATACGGAGCATAGGAGGGTAAAGATGTCAAGAGTTAAACATGCCGTTGCAACTAAAAGACATAGAAAGAGGGTTCTGAAGGCGGCCGAAGGGCAGTGGGGCGGCAGGCACCGCTTTTACCGTCGGGCAAAAGAGTCATTGGCAAAAGGGATGATGTATAGTTATAGAGACAGGAAGGCGAAGAAGCGTGATTTTAGAAGCCTTTGGATTGCCAGGATAAACGCAGGCTGTAGGGTTCATGGGATATCATACTCAAGGTTTATTCAAGGATTGAACAAAGCCAAGATATTAATCAATAGAAAAATTTTGTCAGAGCTAGCCGTATCTGACAAGAAGGCTTTTGGCAAACTTGTTGAGTTAATAAAGACATGATCGAGAGATTAAAAGAGATAGAGCAGAGCGCGTTAAAAGAGATCGAATCTTCGGCTGATAAGGACTCTCTGGAGAAGATAAGGATAAAGTATCTCGGACGAAATGGCATCTTAACTGAAATATTTAAAAACATCGGCAAGCTCCCGC
>JACROW010000049.1 GCA_016214245.1 Candidatus Omnitrophota bacterium
AATCGCTCCTGAAAGACCTCTTCGTGATAGGTGCCGAGATTGCCACGAAGGGTAGATTCATAAGGAAACTCGAAGAGCGGATAGGCATCTCCCATATCAGGACGCTCGAAAAAGTCATAAAAGAGATCGAGAGTAAGAACTTATTTGAAGAATGCTGTTTCTACCTCCCGGGCGAAGATCTTGTATCGAGCACGCTGGACATAGCCCGCACGGTTGCAAGGAGGGCAGAACGCAGGATAGTCACCCTGAAAAGAAAAGGCACACTGAAAAATAGCGATATACTGATATACATGAATAGATTGTCGGATCTCCTCTATCTATTAGCCAGAAGCCATGAGAAGAATCCGAAAAAGCTCAAACCATGAATCTTAAGCTTTCAATAAACAGCATGGAGGTATTGAAAAAGAGATATCTATTAAAAGATGACTTTCAGAATGTAATCGAAACCCCGAACGAACTTTTTAGGAGGGTTGCAGTCAACATCGCCAAGGCGGAGAGTAATTTTAAATCGAAGCTAGGCGCTGAAGAGGCAGAAGAACTTTTTTACAACATGATGCGCAATCTCGAATTTCTACCGAATTCGCCAACCCTCATGAACGCCGGCACGTCTTTGGGGCAATTATCCGCATGCTTCGTCCTTCCGGTAGAAGATTCCATGGATGGCATATTTAAGTCTTTGAAAGATATGGCCAAGATCCATCAGACAGGCGGCGGGACAGGATTCAGTTTTTCGCATTTGAGGCCCAAGGATGACCTTGTCAGCTCCACCAAAGGCCAGGCCTCCGGCCCTATTTCATTTATGAGGATATTCGACGCCGCAACAGGTGTTATTGTGCAGGGCGGAAGACGCCGAGGCGCCAATATGGGGATACTGCGCTGCGACCATCCGGATATAGTCGAGTTCATAGAGGCGAAGCTGGAGAAGAAGAGCTTCTCTAACTTTAACCTGTCCGTAGGGATAACGGATAATTTTATGGCTGCCCTCAAGAAAGACAAATGGTTCGATCTCATAAATCCGAGGACCGGCAAGCGCACGAAGAAGATCAGGGCCAAGACAATCTTCGATCTCATAGTGAACGCCGCATGGCGGACAGGGGATCCCGGGCTCGTATTTCTGGACGAGATAAATAGACATAATCCCACGCCTGCTGTCGGAAGGATAGAGGCCACAAACCCCTGCGGAGAATTGCCTCTTTTACCGTATGAGAGCTGTAACCTCGCCTCTATAAACCTTTCGAAGATGGTGCAGGATGGGATGCTTGATTGGCAAAGATTGAAGGGCCGCATAAATTTGGGAATAAGATTTTTGGACGATTGTATAGAGGTGAATAAGTTTCCCCTGCCGCAGATAAAGGATATCACTTTCAGGAATAGGAAGATCGGCTTAGGCGTGATGGGTTTCGCGGACATGTTGATCAAACTCGGCATCCCATACCATTCAAATGATGCGGTGAAATTCGCCGCCAAGTTGATGCGTTATATCCATAGAGAATCCCTGAACGCGTCAATGGCGCTCGCCAAGGAGAGGGGCGTATTCCCGAATTACAAATCGTCCGTTTACGTGAAAAAGCCTTTACGGCTTCGTAACGCAACCGTAAACACCATAGCCCCTACAGGAACTATAAGCATTATAGCAGGATGTTCCAGTGGCATAGAGCCTCTCTTCGCCATAAGTTTTATACGCAATGTCTTATCGGGCACAAAACTCTTTGAGGTCAACCCCATATTTGAAGAAGCCTGTAAGTCGTCTGGAATTTACAGTAAAGATCTTCTCGCCAGGATAGCGAGGTGCGGCTCATTAAAGATGATAAAAGGCATCCCGAAAGATATGAAGAGGATATTTATTACGGCATTCGATGTGGAGCCTGAACAACATATCCGCATCCAGGCGGCATTTCAAAGATACACCGACAATTCTGTATCCAAGACGATAAATCTACCGCAGGATGCGACCGTCGAGGATGTCAAGTCAATATATCTTATGGCACACAGATTAAAGCTTAAAGGCATAACTATCTATAGATATGGCAGTAAGGAAGAACAGGTCTTGTCGTTCGGTTATAAGCTCGTCTCTGCTGAGTCCGAATATTCCGGCGGCTGTGTTATCGGCACATGCCCATTTTAAATACGAGGATTTTGTATGAAGAAACTATTGCTTACAATATTTATAATCTTCTTGGTATTCGGCAGTTCGGCCGGCGTAAACTGTATTGAAGAGCACAAGCGAGGAGGTGGCGAAATGAAATTATCAAGCCCGGAATTCGAAAATAATAAATTTATTCCGAGTAGATTCACATGCGAAGGAGAAGATGTGAATCCCGCACTCGTCATCGAAAATATCCCTTCCGACGCTAAAAGCCTGGCATTGATAGTCGACGATCCGGACGCGCCTATGGGCACATGGGTCCACTGGGTCGTATATGATATACCGGTCACATCCCGGATCGACGAAGACAATATCCCCGGTAAACAGGGCATCAACGATTTTAGAAGGACAGACTATGGCGGCCCTTGTCCGCCATCCGGCACCCACCGCTACTTTTTTAAGATATATGCCCTCGACAAAGAGCTCGCTTTAAAAGAAGGCGTCTCGAAGAAGGCCTTAGAAAAGGCAATGGAAGGTCATATACTGGACAAGACTGAACTGGTCGGATTGTATAAAAAAGGCGAAAGGTGAACAGCTTCTCTATCCTCATAGGCGGTAAGGCAGGTTTTGGTATAGATAAGTCGGGCTCGATTATCGCCAGCCTGGCGACTCAGTTGGGTTACCGACTCTATGTATACCGCGACTATCCTTCTCTCATCAGAGGCGGCCACACCTTCTCTATCATAAGGCTATCCCGCAAAAGAATAGCCGCTCATGAGAAGAAAGTTGATATTATTTTAGCTTTAAATCAAGATACTATAAATCTCCACAAAGAAAAGTTGAAGGAAAATTCTATAATAATTTACGATTCCGACACGGTGAAAGCGGAGGGCCTGAAGGCAGGCAACCAGCTGGTAGCGGTTCCATTAGGCAAGATAATGAAAGATGAGAATGCGCCTGAAATAATGCGCAATACCTGCATCATCGGCGCGCTTGCGAAGACGATAGGCATCGGATGGGATGTTTTGGATAGCGTATTAAGAAAGGAAATCACTAAAGAGATAGACTTAAATTTAAAGGTTGCCAGGCGCGGTTACGATGAATCCAAAGAGTTGGTCAAGATAGAGCCGTTAAATCAAAATAGGCTGCCCCTTTTTACAGGCAATGAGGCGATAGGCCTTGGCCTCATCAAGGGAGGTCTTAAGACATATATAGCATATCCAATGACGCCATCCTCGCCGCTCTTACATTTTTTAGCCAATCTAGCAGACACCTTTTCCTTAAAAGTGATCCATCCGGAAAATGAAATAGCGGTGATATTGATGGCTCTGGGGTTCGCATATGCGGGCGAGAAGACAGCTATCGGAACATCAGGCGGCGGTTTTTGTTTGATGACAGAAGGCTTAAGTTTTTCAGCGATGGCAGAGCTGCCTATTACTATAATGGTCAGTCAAAGGCCCGGCCCTTCAACAGGGCTTCCCACATATTCCAGCCAGACAGAACTGCATTTCGTTCTGAACGCCGGCCAGGGTGAGTTTCCGAGATTCATAGTAGCCCCCGGTGATCCGGAAGAGGCTTACTTCTGGTCTCGGGTCGCGTTAAATATCTCATGGAAATATCAGATACCGTCATTCATATTATCCGACAAAAATCTGGGCGAAGGCACTTACAGCTTCGATATGAGTTTAGTGAAGGAATTAAAAGAAGAAGCGCCCCTTTTATGGGATAGGAAGGCGCCTTATAAAAGATATCTAAGGACGGAAACAGGCGTGTCGCCGTTAACTTTTCCTTCGGACAAAGATGCTATTATAAAAGCGAATAGCTATGAACACGATGAATACGGTATAACTACAGAGGATCCTATAGAGACGACAAAGATGCACGATAAGCGCTTGCGTAAAGAAATATATGTAAGCGAAGAGCTGGAGCATTATGAAACTGTCAAAGTACACGGCAAGCGAGACGCCGCAACCGCTTTATTATGCTGGGGGTCCAACAAGGGAGTCTCGGTTGAAGTGGCAGAGATATTAGGTCTAAAAGTGATTCAGCCGATAGCCCTCTCTCCGTTTCCCATAAAACAGTTTAAAGACGCTCTCAGGGGTGTTAAGAAATTGATAGCAGTAGAAAATAACGCGACAGGGCAGCTCGTGAGGCTCGTCAGCTCTTTTGGTCTTAAAGTTGATAAAAAGATATTAAAATATGACGGCAGGCCTTTTACTCTTGATGAGTTACAGGAGGTGCTTTAGATGAGCCCCGTTAGGAATTTGGGTACCTATGCACAAAATACCTGGTGTCCGGGATGCGGCAATTTTGCCATCTTGAACGCCATAAAGAGCGTGCTCAGCACTTTAGCCGATGAAGGATTGCCCCTGGAGAATTGTGTCCTGGTTTCAGGGATCGGCTGCCACGCAAAAATAGTAGATTACATAAACGTAAACAGTCTCTATTCCATTCACGGCAGGGTCTTTCCGCCTGCCGCAGGGATTAAGCTTGCGAGACCCGAGTTAAAAGTTATCGGTTTTGCCGGCGACGGCGACGCCTATGGTGAAGGATTGGAGCATCTTATATTTTCAGCCAAAAGGAATATCGATATCACGGCTATCATACACAATAACCGCGTTTACGGCCTCACCACAGGGCAGTATACGCCCACTTCGCCCCTCGGCTTTAAAGGCCGCTCCACGCCTTTAGGCACTGCCGAACTTCCTATAAATCCTCTTGAGCTTATGCTCGCAAGCGGAGCCACTTATATAGCGCGAGGCACATCGCATGGGCTGGAGCTCTTGAAGAAGATATTCAAAGAAGCGATATTGCACAAAGGGTTCTCTCTGGTCGATGTCTTACAGGTGTGCGTTACTTATTATGATATGTATGAATATTATGACAAGCGAATCTATGAGCTGAAGGACCACAATCCAAATGACTATGATCAGGCGCTCAATAAGATCAGAGAATGGGATTATAATAATGATGCGCCAATCGCTCTGGGCGTATTTTATAAAAAAGAGGCGCCGACATTCGGTGATAGATTCTTAAGATCAAAGGATGAGACTATAGACAGGGAATCGAAGCTAAGAGAGATAATAAAGGCGTGACACTTATAAAGGGCATTTACCAGGCAAAGAGGAAGATATTAGAGGCGAAGGATATAGTCATATCAGGCCATCGGAATCCGGACGGAGATTCCATAGGTTCTGTTCTTTCTCTCGGGCTGGGCCTGGAACGGCTGGGCAAGCGCGTGTTTATGGTCAGTCAGGACGGCGTTCCTAAAAGATACAAGCAGCTGCCAGGGGCGACTCGTATAATAAGGCGCGCGTCCGGCGCGCCGGACCTTGCCATATCCGTTGATTGCGGCACCAAAGAGATGCTTGGTGAAACCTTCGATATCTTTAAAAAGGCAAAATCGATATTGGAGATAGACCATCATGAATATAGGAAAAGCTTCGGAGATATAAGTTTAATAGACCATAAGGCTGCAGCCGTCGGCGAATTGATATATATACTTTTGGCCGATCTAAATATTGGCGTCACAAAGGATATGGCCCTGAACATCCTGACATCTATAATAGTCGAGACGAACTCCTTCAGGCTGCCGAATATAAGGGCCCTGACATTTGATATATGCGCTAAGCTTATAAAGATGAGACTCGATTTCTACAAGTTGGTCTGCCGAATATAAGGGCCCTGACATTTGATATATGCGCTAAGCTTATAAAGATTAGACTCGATTTCTACAAGTTGGTCAATACGGTATTCTGGTCCAAGTCAAAGGCATCTGCCATCCTTTTGGGCCTTTGCCTTTCCAGGTGTAAATTCTTAACGAATGGGAATATGGTATGGTCCATAGTCAGGGAAGAGGATTTTGATACTGTAGGCGGGAAGGATGAGGATGTCGATCCGGTCGTTGATGAGATGCGATCGATCAGGGATGTGAAGATAGCGATATTGTTCAGGGAAAGAAAGAACGGTTTGCTTAGAGTCAGCATGAGGTCAAAGGGCAATATCAATGTCGCTAGCCTTGCCGAAAGGTTTAATGGCGGAGGTCATTTTGACGCTGCCGGCTGTTATATTTCAAATCGCTCAGGGTCGATTAAAGAATTCTTGCGTTTGGCGGGGAATTTGATACGATAATCCTATAGCTGGAGGGAAGTGGCATGAGGCCGGTTGAGATTAGGAAAGGGATCTACTGGATGGGAGCAGTTGACTGGAATATGAGGACCTTCCACGGCCACACCTACACGACAAAAAGGGGCACTACTTACAACGCCTATCTCATTGTGGATGATAAGACAGCCTTGGTGGATACTGTATATGGACCTTTTGCGGATGAGATGGTTGAAAAGATAAGAGAGATCATCCCGCCGGAAAAGATAGATTATATAATTGCAAACCATGTAGAGACAGACCATTCAGGCGTCATGCCTCGGCTGATGAAGCTATGCCCAAAAGCCAAAGTGATAGGCACCGCGAAATGTAAAGACGGATTATACAGGCACTATTATGAAAACTGGGATTTTCAGGTGGTAAAGACGGGGGATAAGATAAGCCTTGGGAAGAGGACGCTCAACTTTATTGAGGCGGCTATGATACATTGGCCGGACAGCATGTTCACCTATTGCCCGGAAGAAGAGCTTCTTATGCCGAACGATGCGTTCGGCCAGCATTATGCAACAAGCGAGAGATTCGATGACGAAGTCGATCAGGCCGTGCTTATGGATGAAGCCGCGAAATATTACGGGAATATACTCTGGCCGCTCAGCTCCATCATATTAAAGAAGATCGAAGAAATTCAGAAGATGAATATACCGATAAAGATGATCGCGCCGAGTCACGGAATAATCTGGCGCAAGGACCCGATG
>JACROW010000038.1 GCA_016214245.1 Candidatus Omnitrophota bacterium
GGGGACCTTCACTTCTTTAATAACATCCATCGGCTTCTCATCCAACTCTTCTTTCATTCGTTTTAAATAAGCTCTCTTTCCTAAAATCGAAGCCCAGTTATTCTTCGCGGCCTTTACCCTGTTCATAGTCTCGAGATTGGACTTCATCGTCAGCTTCAAATAGTCTTCGCTCCATTTGAGTTGTGAGGCCATTGCCTTGAGATTTTCGGCATCAATCTCGATGGGCCCTGAAGGCGCCATAAGTATGATACCCCTGACAGTATCCTTTTTAGATGCGACGAGAGACGCATAAAAGGCGCCTTTAGAATGTCCTATGATGATGGTATTTTTAGGATCAACCTGGATTTGTGTTGCTAAAAATTCTAAGGCTGCATTCAGATCTTCCATTTCGTCGCCATCTGTAGTTCCCGAGAAATCACCCTCGCTTGAACCGACCCCGCGTTTATCAAAACTGAAGACGCAGTAACCGCTCTTCGATAGATAGTCTGCGATATCGGTGAATAAACCCTGATAGCGGCGATCTTGCGCTCCAGACCCCCATATTAAAAGGACCAGCGGGAATTTACCGTCTTTTTTGGGAACGGTTAAGGTGCCAGCCAGTTTTATATTTTTATTCTTAAAATTCACATCTTTTGTGACATAACCTTCTTCCTGAATTTGATGCTCTAAAGCCGCAGACGCACCCTTAGGTAAAAAGGTCCTTCGTATTTTAAGGAGCCTATTTGGCATCTCCACGGCGATGAGGCTTCTATCCGATTTCGATACCCAGACCATGCCCTGGGGATAGTTTTTTATCTTTAACAAGAGACACTCCGTCTTTATCTTTCTCGAATCCACTTTCAGGTATTCATCCCTCACAGATGTCAGCGTCACGTACCTCTTCATCGGCGGCAAGAATGTGGCGAAGTGGGAAATGGCATTGAAACCCTGAGCCCTGCCTCTCCGGAAATCGTAATTTTCGATTATAGGTAGATACGTTATCGGCGCATCCTCTTCGAATATGAAGGTCCCCTTTCTTATCGGGATATTGTTGAGGAGCGCAAATTCCGACTGGAACGTCGCGACGAACGATATGGAGTTTTCAGTATTCTCCATATACACTCTCTGATTTACTCCTTTGCCGAAATTGTCCTTGGAATAGCTCTCTAGGTTATATCCCTTATCCAAAACTATTTTTGATTTTGAATCCGTCAATACCGGATAGAATGGAATGCTGGAGACGGATCTATAGATTAACTTATCTCCTGTAACAAACTTATCTATCCTTATGCCGCCGATATCATAACCATCTAGATTTATAATATAATGATATATCCGGACCATTTACCGGCATCTTTGGCGGCACCTTTATTTTCCCTTAATACCATTACGATCTCTTGAGGACAATTCGATAGTATCTTTTTAAATGGCAGGTGCTCACCGGGCCTTAGGATAATCCGAGGTGTAGCGGATAGATATGGAATTGAGATGATGGGTAGTTCGCTTCCGCCCAAAGACGGGTCTTGCGGAAGGAGCATTTCTTCATATATCGTCGCACCATCGCGATCTAAAAATTTTGCAGTTATTAATATATCGGTTATGTTCTTAGTGCCGTTATTTTTTATCACCCCTTCTATTATAGGCTTCCCCTTCAGGGCGCCGGCAGTTTCCATCCTGGCTGTCAGCCTGGAGATGTCGATACGTTTAGAATAAACTTTCGCATTGGCCTTATGAAGAAGTTCATTATAAGACCTCTTGAATTCCTCACCCTTCAGCTCTATATATGCCAGATACCCTATAAGCGTTAATACTAAAACCAAAGATACAACTAACCCAGAGATGAGGGCCACTATAAGGCTTTTTCGTTTTATCAACATATCAGGCCTTGCTCAAATCCTGTTTATAGATCGCGCGGATCGAATTAAAAATATTTATATACGCTTCGCTTTTGTAATCCGGGTATGTCCATGGCCACGGATTAAATGTTCTGTCTCTATAGAATAGGGCCGGATCTGCGAATATGCCTTTATTCAAATAAATTCTATGAGAGTAATCCTTTGTTGAAAAAAGCACCAGCTTTGAAAGGTCAATATAGCCAGGATCTATATTTATTCTCCTCTTCCCAGATTTATAGTACCTCTTTTCCAGCATGTTGGTCTTTAGTTTTATCCTATATATATTGTCTAAATCGACGAGCTTTTTGAAGCCCAAGAATTTTCTTTTGAGTTTAAGCCCCATCTCTTCTTCGTAATAATCCGTCCAACCGAAATCGATTAAGCCGGTTTCATAGTCAGTCCTGCCGAAAGCCTTTTCCAAAGCCGCTTGCGCAACTTTTAAAAGTTCGATTTCAGCTGAGATGAAGCCAACGATCAACTTCACCCTTGCCGGAATGTGGACTCTACCCATACTGGATATACTAAACTGCAGAATCTTTATCGAGGGACCTTAAGTAGTTGATAAGGTCTGTACCGGAGGGCTCGGGGATCGCAAAAAATTTTATTCCGGAATAGAATAACCTTTTACCAGAACCTTCCTCATCCTTTGCATCGCCAGACCAGACCACCTCACCCTCTATTTCGATCTCATTATTTTTCTTTGAGTTTGGAAGTGCTATGCGCAGATCCATTATAGTCCCAGTAGCAAGCTTCTCAGCCAAAACTAGCTTTAGCCCCCCTTCAGATATATCTACTGTTCTACTGTGCTTCAAATGAGGCTTCTTCTCTACCATATAGGTCAATTCTAATGCCTTTTTGAAGCGCACATGCCTTCTTCGCTCTTTGCCGTTCCAATATTCTTCTGCCTTAGCCCGGGGCAAAGATTTTTTCGCTGATGTCCTTTCATTTTTATATATCATGAAAAGCATCATCGACAATAAGACGATAAATAACAGTTCTGCTGTGATAAGCATCTCGGGGCCTTGTCAGGTGTATTACTTCTTCCTGACAATATAGTTTGAAATGATCTCCCTGTCCTTGTCGGAGAGATCTTCGAAGAATATAGCAACGTCGTAATGCTTCGTCTTGCCGTCTATTATAACCGGGTGCTCCCGCACCACTACGCCGAGCACCTCTAAACTCCTGGTCGTGCCGCCCTCTTTTGATGAATCAGGGACCATCAAGATGAGCTTCACCCTGGACATCAACGGTATCTCTTTATCCACCTTGCAGTATACTCCGGATGCGCTCAGGTTCAGCGTGTGGGTTACGGCATCGAAATCTCCCAGCTTTAATTTCAGGGAGAGCCCCTCATCCTGTATGCGCGGGTAACCCCTTCTCTCTTCGGTAGCCATCTTACTCGACAATTATTTTTTATCTTCCGTAGCTTTTGGCTTCTCTTCTTTACTCAATGCATTCTTCCAACATCTTTTTGTGCAGTAGTATTTACCATTCCTGTAATACCAACGCTTTTTCTTTATCGATTTACTACATCCGGCGCAATTGGAAGGTTTCTCTTTCTTGGGTGCGGCTGTCGTCGTGGGCTTCTCTTCTTTCTTCTCGTCTGCCATCGCCTATTCCTCATCCAGTAATTTCAACCACTGTGAATATATATACTCCAACAGCCTTCCTTTATGGGGGCTGTCCATCTTGGTGAACTTCACGCCTGTTTCATAAACTGACGATTTGTCGGATCGCGCGCGTTCCTTCTGCCACGCAACCTGACAGGATGCAAGGACCGGGACATTATCACCCGGCACGTCCATCGAGAGCTCTATCGCATCGCCTTCTTTAAGCTCTTTCGGCACGATGAGGAGCGCACCCTCCTTGCTTATATTTTTTATTTTTGATGCTGCCTTCCACTTGGCGCTCACGACCTCACAGAGTGCATTAAGCGCGGTCTCGAATCGCAAGAATCGCCTTCTTTCAGTCACGTCCACCTCCCATAGAGCTTGATTTCTAAAATTATATTATAAGAGAATACGTTTTGCAAGAACAAAAAAATAAGGGGATAAGACATCTCTTCTCCCCTTATTTTTTATCAAGATGATCGTGTGTACTTTTATTAACTATTTCCCGCTTTTAAATACAAACTCTGGCTCTAGAACAGGTGCATAACCTTCTGGTATCGGGAACGGAAACGTCACCGTCTCATATACTCCAGCACCAGTCCTCACTATGGTCATACCAACGCCTTTTGCCAATCCGATCGTGAGACCAGAGAGAGGGTTATCCTCTACGCTGGTGTCGTAAATATTCTTTGGAAGCTCGATCCATCCTGTCACGACATTTGCGATTCCTCTATAGAGTTTCTTCCCAGGATCCTGTGCATAGCTTGATGTCGCTATATTCAGAATCGTTAATATAGCCACGCATATAATTATAACCTTAAATATTCCCTTCATCTTGTTCATTCACCCCCTTTCAAAACTAATTTGAGACAAGTATAACATAAAATTCAATCTTTGTCAAGGCTTTATCTCATTTTTTTCGTCTCTGGCTCTTTAATATCTCTTCGACCACTTCCGACACCCGCTCCCTATCCTCCGGCCTTAAGTCTATAAACTCTATCCCCGTATCATATAGATTTGCGCCTTTCTTACCCGGCTCTGATTTCTTCACCACCCAAACGACAGTGCCGCCGCATTTCACAGGCGGCCGATTATCCTCCAGATGCAGTTCCAGGTCCACCCCCTGAAACAACCCAAGATCCTCTTTTATTATAACGCATATCCCGCCGGCTCCGATATTTTCGGTCTGGGTGGCTATGGTCTTAGCGGTAAGCCGTCTCTTTATGGTGATAAGGCATTTATAATTTGCCCTTGGAAATTTTCGTCTATTGATGCCATTCCACATACGTGTTTCTACCTCCTTGCCGGTAAGTATACATAAGCTATGGATAAAATGCAAGCAAAATTTCGCCAGCCAAAATTTTAATTTACATGCGATGCCGCCAGGGTGTATAATCAGTACAAGATGTATCGAGAATTTTTTGGTCTAAAAGAGAAGCCCTTCAGCGTCACAAGCGACCCGAACTTTCTATTCCTGAGCCGTGTTCACAAGGAAGCCTTTTCGCATTTGGTCTATGGCATAAAGGAACGAAAGGGGTTCCTGGAAATAACCGGAGAGGTTGGTGCCGGCAAGACGACGTTATGCCGGGCGCTCCTGAATCGGCTTGATAAGAATACGAAAAGCGCGTTTGTCTTCAACTCAACCCTGCCGGAACTTCAGCTCCTCCAGGTCATATTGGAAGATTTTGGGCTTGTAGTTGAGAGGAAGACAAAGGCCTCGATGCTCCGGCAGCTGAATAACTTTTTGATCGAAGAGCTTGCTAAAGAGAACAATGTCATACTGATAATAGATGAGGCTCAAAATTTAAAGCCGTCTGTATTAGAGGAGATAAGGATGCTCTCGAACTTAGAAACGGAGAAGGAGAAGCTGTTTCAGATAATACTGGTTGGACAGCCAGAGCTTAAAAATAAACTGAACTCACCGGGCTTGAGGCAATTGAGACAGCGGATCGGCGTAAGGTTTCATATCACGCCTTTAGAAAAGGATGAGATAGGTAAATATATTTACCATAGGCTCGCAGTGGCAGGCGCAAAAGACGGCGAGATACGATTCACCGATGATGCTGTCGAATCTATCTATAGATACTCCGGCGGCATACCGCGTCTTATAAACATGGTCTGCGATAAAGCGCTTCTCGCCGCTTACGTTATGGAAACCAGGGTGATAAACCTGCCCATAGTGGAGAGGAGCATACAAGAGATAGAAGGTGTTCCGATAAAGGTATGAGTATAATACAAGAAGCGCTCAAAAAGGCGCAAAGAAAAGAGGCGCATGAAATAGGGCCGGTGAAGATCGGATCTGCCTCCAAAAAGGCGCCTTCTTTTAAAATCATGCCGATTTTCATTGCGGCCTTAATTACGGTCTCTATCGTTGCAACGCGACAGTTTTCCACAAAACCGGGATTCGGATTGTTCAAGAATACGGCGAAAGTCGATTTCGTGGAAACAGCGCCACATCAGGAGATAGTCTATAAGCCGATAGTGGAAAAAGTAGCGAAACCGGACGAGCCACATACGAAACCAACGTTAATCTTGAATGGAATCATGTATCTGGAGGATGGGCCCCAGGCTATAATAAATGATGCGCTCGTCAGGGAAGGCGATATAGTAAAGGGCGCTACGGTGATCAAGATAAATAAGGATAGCGTCGTACTGACTCTCAACGATGTTGAGATGACGCTTATTTTAAAGAAGTGAATGAGCCTATCAGATCTTCGGGGACCCCTCTTTCGGTCTGGAACTTCTTCATATATCTAGAATTCTAACATCAACTTATGTATCTTGAATCCGCTCACATTCAAGGCTTCAGCCTCTTTGAATCCGTTCTTTACACAAAGCCTCATGGCATCGGCCATCCTGTCTGTGCATCTGAAAAATATGCGTCTATATCCGCTCGATCTGCAGAAGTCTATCGCCATTTTTATTAGCTTTGTGCCATGTCCATGCCTTCTATGCTTCAAATCGACGAATAGCCGTCTCAAAAGCGCATCGCTTTCCGTCTCCCATTTCACCCCAACAGTTCCGACTATCTCGCCGTCTTCCTCTACGACAAAGAATGACTCGTTCTCTCCGCCGTATACCTCATCTATTCTTTCTAGATCGCTGTCCGAATAAGCAGATTTATCAAACGGATATTCCTGCGTAAGGATCGATAGGATCAGGTCCTTTACGCCCTTCGCATCTTCCTTATTAAATCTTCTCAGCATCTGGCTCATAAATCAATCCCTCATGTTTTTACAACATCGATAAAGACGTTCCGTTGGCGCGGCCCGTCGAATTCACAAAAGAATATCCCCTGCCAGGTTCCCAGCTTCAGTCTTCCGTCTTCAATGAAAACGGTTTTGTCCATGCCGACAAGTGTGGATTTTATATGCGCTGGCGCATTGCCCTCGGCATGCGCATATCCGCCATGGGACGGGACAAGCCTTTCCAACGCATCGAGAATATCTCTTTTCACGCTGGGATCGGCATTCTCATTTATAGTTATTCCGGCCGTCGTATGCGCAATGAATATATGGCATGTCCCGGATTTTACTTTTGACTCTCTAACGATATCTTCTATTTTGGATGTTATATCCAGAAATTCTGCCTTCGATCTGGTAGAGATTGATACCGTCTTCATCGCCTCTTAAAGAAGCCCTTTTATGACATTCTTTACAATGCGTTCCGGCACGCCTTCTGTAATCTTGACGCTGCCGATCCTGGTAGGCAGGACGAATCTATTTTTTCTGTGAATAAATTTTTTATCATGAAGATAGGCGTTGTATATGCGCGAGATACTGACACCAATTATGCGCGCCGGCAAGCCGACGTTTTTTATGAGTGCCTCTATCCTGACGGAGTCCTGCATTCTCATCATGCCGAGCTTCACGGAAATGCGAGATGCGCCGACCATGCCGATTGCGATCGCTTCGCCGTGATAGTACCTTTTAGAATACCCGCTGGCCGCCTCGATGGCATGTCCTATCGTATGTCCGTAGTTGAGAAAGGCCCGCAAGCCCTTCCTGTCAAACTCGTCCTTTTCCACGAAGTTCGCCTTTATCGCGCTGGACCTCGAGATCACAAATTCGAGCGCCTTCCTATCCAGCGCCAGAATTTTTTTGTAATCTCTTTCCAGATATTCGAATAGCGCCTTGTCTTTAATAATACCGTATTTGATAATTTCAGAAAGGCCATTTCTCATCTGGCGCAGCGAAAGGGATCTCAGTAAGGAGGTATCTGATAATATAACCTTTGGCTGGTAGAATGCGCCGGTTAGATTTTTGGCAATCGGAAGGTCTATGGCAACCTTGCCGCCTATTGCCGAATCGACCTGTGAAAGCAAGGTAGTTGGAGCCTGGACATAAGGTATGCCTCTTCTGTAGACGCTGGCGACGAATCCCGTCAGATCGCCTATCACGCCGCCGCCAAATGCGATGAGGAATATCTCCCTATATTTATCATATGAACTTATCCTGTCTAAGAGGCCTTCTAGCACCTTAATGGATTTGGCATACTCCGAATCGGGAACCAATTCAAAACGAACCGACAGGCCTCTCTTTTTGAGAGAGTTTTTTAACGGCTCTCCGTATAGATCAAGAAGGCGCCGGTTCGTCACGACAACCGCATCTTTTCCGATATCCAGCCCTTTCAGTATGAGCCCGTAATCTCTGATTAAACCGTATCCGATCAGGATATCGTGTGATCTCTTCTTTAAAGAGATGCGAATCTTCTTCACTTCTTTTGGGTGCAGTGCCAGCGGCTGGTTCTGAACCAGGTGCTGCCGCAATTGCCTCAGCGCCTTCCGCTTCCTTCACTGCCTTTTCCTTCTTGATCTTGAACCTTAAGACCTTAACCTTCGGCAATCCGAAGACAGAGCCGCTCTCATTCCACTTCTCTTTGTCTTTCAAAACTTTTAGCCTTTCGTATCGTTTTAATACGGATCTATGCTGCTTATCCTTTTCGGATGAACGTAGACTGGGATGCTGTGACATCTACACCTCCAATTTTTCGATAGAAAAATTGATCCCGAGACCGCGACGAACAGGAGCGGTCGAGGGACCTTACCTTAACTTAAAATATGCGTCTTTATAGCGCTCTCTTATCTTGCCCAATGCCTTCTTGGATTGAGCGCTGTCTTTATCAGGATAAGTCCCTATGCATGCGAGGTAATAAGAATCACTCTGCAGAATAAATGCATCGTACCCTGCTCTCTTCAAGCGGGCTATCTCCAGTAAGGCGGAATCTTTTTTGGCGAATGTTACCGCAACTATACTGTATGGCTTATTCACCTCTTTCTCTTGGATAACCTGAGCCTTTGCTGGGGTGGGTTCCACCTTGCTCTCCGCCGGAACTTTTGGCTCAAAAACCGGCTTTAAGACCTTTGTTTCAACAACGGCTTTTATGCTCAAAACTTGACTCGATTTTCCTTTCTCTATGCCTAACGCATAAATTATAACCATGAGCATTATAAGCCCTATTGAAATGAATACAAGCACTTCAAGGCTTAAAGTTACTGCAACATTAGTCTTTGTAAATATCCTGCCGAATACAGGGGCTGGTTTTTTGGATTTTTCAAATTCGAAAAATTCTTTTTGGTTTGTTCGTTCGTCTTCCATAATTTGCTCATTATAACATAGTAAATACTTAAACGCAATCCCGTGTTATTTTGCAGTCGAAAGCTCTCCTATATTCAATCTGAATAAGGCGCCCGATACCTCAATGGATGGTGTCTTGTAATTGCCTTTCAGATTGACAGACAAACTCTTCCACTCACCCTCCTCTTCTTTTAATACGACCGTTGACAATACATCCGGTATTTTCGTCACGAATCTATTTGAAAAATATATCATGATATCCAAGTTTAAGCTATTGTCATAGTAAATATCGCCGGCTAAGGAGGCCCTTATGTCATCACTGGTTGCTACAACGTCTTTAATGTGAACGCCTCTTTTGAATACGGTGATCTTGCCTGAAATATCTTTATAGGTCCATCGGCTGGCAAAAGGGGTGTAGACTAAATCGGAGAGTGTATCATACGACCCCGGCCCTTCTGGTTCGTTTCTGACAAAACGGACGCCGGAAAGATGAAAATCCGATTCCATCTCTCTAGCGAGTATACGTTCCCATTTTGGTTTAAATATCGCATATTTCGAGACGAGCCCAACACCCCGTTTTGCATCGATAAGGCCTAGATCGGTGAGCACCAATTCTCTGAAAGCCCTATTCTCTAAATTACTATATGAGATCTCAAGATGATGCATCTTTGAAATCGCGTATATTACTATGTGGTCGGAATAGAAAACGGCGGCTACAATCACTATAGTAAATATAAGAACAGCTATTAGTATATTTTTAACGCGCATGGCTCATCCCCAGCATATATCGTCGAAATCACAATGGCCGCAAATCTCTTTATCGCGCCTCTCCAGCTTTTCAAATCGAAGTCCATTTATATCGCGCCAAACATCTTTTATCAGTCCCTCTAATTCATCTACCATCTCGTCGGGTATCTCCACGCGCTTTGCCACGTATTCACCCTTCGCATACCCATTCTTTTTTAAACTGACCTAAATGGGCTCTATAAAGACTAAAACGCCGTGACTGACACGCCTGCCCTCGGATTCGCTTTTATCTTTTTCGTAAAGTAACTTATAACAGACGAGCTGCCGTAAATAGCCATCGCATTCCCGGCTTGCCAAGCTAGGGCATTCATCGATCTCCTTCAGGTGCCTATCAGGTTTGCCGGTCTTATAATCTATTATCTTGACGAGCCTATTCTTTTCGTCTTCCCATTCGACCTTATCGTATTTGCCTGTAAATATGATATTATCACCTACGGTCACGAGTAATTTTCTCTCAAGGCCTAGCGGCATAACAGGATCTTTCGAAACTATATCGAACCACTCTTTTACGGTCTTCATCTTATTCAGGCAATCGCGCTCCATCCCTTTCTCTACACCATGGTATTTTAGTGCCTGTGTAAATGCATCCTGAAAAAATTGAAAGGAAGGAAAATGGTTCTTTTCCATATATGCTCTGTATGTCCCCTCCAGCGCTTCATGAACGCAGTTCCCAAAGACGAGGCTCTTCTTTTTACTCCCTGGAAGTTTCAGGATGTCATTGTATAGAAATTTTCTTTTGCAGGTGATATAATTATTTAAGCGGGTGGGGTTGAGCGACAGGTGCTTCACCATGTCCTTCAATACCTCTTCCGTCCCTATAAAAGGGTCTTTTAGATCGGTGGTATCCAGGGACTTCTCGATGATCTCTTCCTCTCTAGCATATTCGGGGCTGTCTTTCTGGATATCCAGGCCGCTTAGATAGAAAGAAGAGATCGAATCTTCCGTCGGGCTTGCGGTGAAGATGAGGTTTGACTTCGCCCTTGTCATGGCCACGTAAAATAACCTCGTCTCATCCTGCATAGCCAACTGCTTTAAAGCCTCCCTCTCCCTGACACGCTCCTTCGTCTTAAATAAGTCGGTAGCGAGCCGTATCTTATCGGGAATAGTCCGAGCAGGCCAGTTCACATTCTGAAGACAGAAAGGTATTATGACGGAATGAAACTCCAGCCCTTTTGAACCATGCGAGGTATAGACCCTGACGCCTGGCTGCGTGAGCGTGACGAGCGAGCCCTGGATCGGCATATCATGGTATGATCGAGTCTTCATCTCAGCCATGAAGTCGTCCAGACGTATGGCGGGATTTGCCATATCGCTGGCCTTTACCATATTTACGAATGAGGCCAGGCTCCTAAGCTCCCTGATCCGTAAGATTTCATTATCGCAATATTCCTTCAAGATATATTTGAAGAGGCCGGCGTCTTTTATAAAATCCAATAATATGGCATGAACCGGCTTCGTTCTAGCATTATCCAGAAGGCCCTTTATGATACGGGCTGCATGATAGAGCTCATCGCCGTCTTTGAATCTGGCGCCTTCCGTTTCTGATGCGAAGATCTGTAAGAACTCTCCCAGCAATGTAACTCCAGAACCCTCCTTCTCCCTCCTTTTGGTATTCACAGTACTTATGAAACGCAGTATTTCTGTATGGGGTATCTGGAAGTAATCGGAAGTCAGCACCTTATATAATGCCAGGTCCTTTAATTCATATTCCCGAGGGTCGATGTGCGCCAACTCCAGAACATCCAGTAACTGTTTTACGCGTTTTTCTCCGCTTATATCTTCTTTACCATCTGTGGCATATGGAATGCCCGCCCTTAGGAAAGCATCTATTATCTTTAATATGTCCCTGCGCTTCCTTACAAGGATGGCTATATTATTATATGGATGTGCGCGCTCTTCTTCGCTTAAAGCCGCATCATGATATATCCTCTCTTTCAGCTCCTTTACCTTATCGACGATATAGACGAGTTCCTCTTCCTCGGTCGTGAACTCCCTGAATACGATCTCTTTCTCGCGCCAGTCCTTCGCGCTCTCCAGCGTCTTATCCCCCATGCGCTCTTCGGGCGGGATGAGGTTTATTATCTTACTGGATATATCGATCAGCTCTTTTGAGGAGCGATAATTATCTCTTAGCGAGAGAACTTTTAGGTCTGGAAACCGCTTGGCAAGCAATTTAAAATTACCGACGCTGGCACCCTGAAAACGATAGATCGACTGGTCATCATCGCCGACGCATAAGAGGTTCGGGGACTTATAGTCGAGCAGCGTAAATAGAAGCTCCAACTGCGCGCCGTTGGTGTCCTGATACTCGTCGACCATGGCGTATCTGTACTCTTCTCGATATCCGTCCCTTAAGATCCGTTCCTTCTTTAACACCTCGGTTGCGAAGAGGATCATGTCATCGAAATCGTATCTCCCCCGCTCATCGAATATGCTCTTATCCTTTCCCTCTTTGAGCTCCTCATATCTTTTATAAACTATCGCCAGCGCGTGAAGCCGTTTTACGAACTTTACCTCTAAATATTTATACTGACTTTTCTTGTTATTCAGATAACCCTCAAAGTCTCCTGGCGCAATCCCATCCTTTTTCAACTCGCTTATTCGCTGTAGGATCTCTTTCAGATACGTATACGGTGCCCTGAAAGGCCGTATCTCATCGAGGCCGTCTGTATTGTCGAGTATGTATTCGATTACCCGCATCCGTTCAATGTCGTCCAATTGTACCTTATCGCCGACATAATTGGCAGCCTCTTCGGATTCCTGTATGATTGAATTCGCAAAGCTGTGAAATGTCCCCACCTCTACATCATAGCCCTTAAGGCCGATGACCTTTGCTAGGCGTTCCTTCATCGCCTTAGCGGCGGAATTTGTATAGGTCAATATCAGGAGATTCTCCGGCTGAACTTTTCTTTTTGCCAGTATCGATCCGGCCCTTACGGACAGAAGCTGCGTCTTACCAGTGCCGGGGCCGGCAAGCACGAGAACCGGACCGTCTATCGTGTCAACAGCCAGCCTCTGTTCGTCATTTAATTCGTCATAGAACTTTCGAGTGAGCATATTATTATATTGTAAGGAGATTATGTGGGCTTTTTCAGGAGTCGAGCTATCTTTGAGATGAGTTTCCGATCCCGCGTGTAGCTATAGCCTGTTATTGATGTTGCGCGGTGAGCGATGAGGATCTCCATGGCCACCAGGTCCTCAAGCGCTTTTTTAACCCTCGCCCTGTCCTCTCGTATCCAAGTCGAAACGCCGCGCGGCGTATCGATTGAAGCCTGGTTCTCATGAAAGAACGTTATTATCTTTAAATGAACCTGCGACCGGAATGCATCCTGTACTTTCATCTTAGGAAGGCATCGGCTTGCCATATATCTCTCTTTCTAACATAGTTCTCATATCTTTTCTCTTCACCACTTTCAGTAAAACCTCGACTACCTTCGGATCGAACTGTGTCCCCGAATACTTCCTGATCTCTTCTACGGCTTCGTCTATCGTCCTGGTAGCCCTGTAAGGCCTTTTGGTTATCATCGCCTCAAATGCGCTCACAACCGCCATTATCCTCGCAGCCAATGGTATCTGGTCTCTCTTCAACCCTTTTGGATAACCTGAGCCATCATAATTTTCATGGTGGTGCAGTATTATAGGCACCACTGACTTCAGGGCTTTCATGTGCCTTATGATCTTTACGCCCCTCACAGGGTGTTCTTTAACCACGTCGTATTCTTTTCCTGTCAGTTTTGCCGGCTTGGTCAATATCTCATCCGGGACAACTATCTGCCCTGCATCATGTAAAAGGACTGCATATTCCAGGCTCTTCAGATCGCTATCATTCAAATGCAGCGCCTGGCCCATAGATATGGTTATCTTCGAAAAAGATGCGCGCCTGATATAGGTCGCCGGCGTGCGAGTGTCGAGCACAGTCGCTAAAGATTTGATGCTTCCGATGGTCAATTTCTCCTGCTCTTTATAAAGCTGTGCATTCTTTATCGCTATGACCGCCTGTTCTGCCAACGTGGCCATTATCTCCTGGTCGAATGTCGTAAATGGTTTTTTATCGATCTTATCATATACGGTTATGACGCCTATAACGTCCTCGTCGATAAATGGCATTGCCAGATAGCCAGTGCCTTTTATCGGCCTGCCGAATTTCACCGCTTTGCCGGGGGCCCATCGTCCGATGCGAACCTTCTTTAAGCTGGTCTTCTTTTCTCTCAAATCTATAGTGACCTTCGGTAAAAGGATCTTTCGCGTAGAGTCGACCAATTTTATCGAGCACCTGTTCGCCCTCATAATCTGCAGAGAAAGCCTTGCGATGCGGGGCAGAAGCTCGTTCAAGTCCAGGGTAGAGCTTATAAGCCTGTGAACGGTATGAACCGTCGATAGCGCGATGGCGCGGGGCCGGATGGTTTCGTATAATTTCGAAAGCTCTAATTCCTTCTCTATCTCTCTAATTATCGAATCTGTGAATGCAGAGAATATGTTCAATATCTCCGTAGGGACATCTCTCTTTGAATAGCATGCGCCGATGTAGCCATAAAATTTGTCGCCCTGAGCAATCGGATAGACAAAACCATGCAGCCCTTCTTTGCAATCGAACTTTTTGATGGCCTTATCTCTGGAGGCTGCTTTCAAACAGGCACGCAGGTCATCGAGACATATCTTTTTTTTACCGGCCGATCTCTTTTTGCGTATGGGGCAATTGGCGTAGAGGAGTTTGCTTAATTCGTTTAACGTTGGATTTGGCTTATCGATAAGCCACCATTGTGTTGACTTAAGACATGCCCCGATACACTCCTCTTCTCTCTTGAGGCTTACGCTGGTTTTAAGTTTTTCGAATAATTCCTTCTGGTACGCGGTATCTTTTGTCTTAAGCATATTATTTTATGATTATAAGCCCGTTGATAATCGGTGTCAATTGAATCCTTTTATACGCGCTCGTACGGTTCAAAAAACTTCTTGTACTCGTCAAGCGCATACCGATCTGTCATCCCTGCTATGTAATCGCAGATGACGCGGTATCTATCCTCTTTCTGAAGCCGGCTTTGTGTGTTCGGGGGTAGCTGTTCTACCTTTTCAAGGTATATCTGAAAGAGGCTCGTTATGAACCGATACGCCTTGTTTGACATCCTCACAACCCGATAATGCTGGTACAAATTTTTAGTGAGGAACTCCCGCATATCCTTACGCAATGACTGCATGGCCTTCGAAACAGTGACTATCCTCTCTGGTATCTTTACAGCATCCTGCGCCCTTTGAATCTTAAATTTCCTGATATTGTCTTCTGTCTGGTTAAGCACATCTGTTACCTGGTTGTCTATGAGCGAACGTATTATCTGATATTTTCCTATCTCGTCCTTCAGGTGAGGATAGCGCTTCCTGATCTCTTTCTCTTTTTCATGCCAAATTCGTATCTCTTTCAAATCCTGTTCCTTTATCAATCCGCTCGTTATGCCGTCATCCAGGTCGTGGTTGTCATACGCTATCTCATCGGCGATGTCGACAACCTGGATCTCGAGGATCGGCGAACCTTTTGATTCGAAAGGTATTACCGGCCTCGGCTTATCGAAAGGCGTGGAGTGTTTTATTATGCCTTCCCTTACCTCGTATGTGAGGTTGAGGCCTCGGAACTCCGGATACCTCTCTTCGAGATAATCGACCACCCGAAGCCCCTGAGTATTATGGTCAAAACCGCCGTGATCTCTCATCAGCTCATGCAGGGCGTCTTCGCCTGAATGGCCGAAAGGCGTGTGGCCGAGATCGTGAGCCAGGCTTATTGCCTCCACGAGGTCCTCGTTAAGTTTGAGCGCCCTTGCGATGGACTTTGCGATCTGGCAAACTTCCAGCGTGTGGGTGAGCCTCGTCCGATAGTAATCGCCCTCGTGGTTTACAAATACCTGGGTTTTATATTCCAACCTTCGGAAGGCTGTTGAATATATTATCCTGTCTTTATCGCGCTGGTAACAGGACCTGTAATCGTGCTCCTCTTCCTTGTGGCACCTCCCCTTGGTAAGCTTGCTCTTTTGGGCATATGATGCCAATAACTCTTCCCTTTTCTCCAGCTCTTTCCTCTTAAGCATCTTCTCTATTTTTTTGCCCGTAATAGTTCGTATAGCGTGTTAAGCGAATCTGATACTATCTTCGAATTCGCGATTATAGGCATGAAATTAGTGTCGCCTAACCAGCGCGGAACGATATGCACATGTATATGGCTATCGAAGCCTGCCCCCGATACCTTTCCCATATTCATCCCTATATTGTAACCTTCGGGTTTTAACTTCTTATCCAGTACGGCCTTGGTGCGTTTTACCATTCTTATGAGATCGATCAACTCCTCATCCGATAGCTCCTCCAGGTCCCTTACGTGTCTGAAAGGTGCGACCATGGCATGGCCATTATTATAGGGATAGAGGTTCAGCATCGAGAATGAGTGCGTGGACCTGTCCAATATATACCTTTTTTTATCGCTCTTCGTCTTAATCCTATTGACACAAAATATGCATCTTCTTTGTCCCCGCAGATATATATATCTAGATCTCCAAGGCGCCCAAAGTTTTTCCATAATATCGGCCCTCACATTGTTTTCATCTCATTTTTTATTTTAGTTATGGCGTCTTCGAAGAAAGGCCTGGCGAATTCGGTCGGCCACGTCCTATCGCCAAATGCCCTTTCGTCAACCATCTTTAAAAATTTTTCAAATTCCTCGAAATAGCTTCCGTATATATGAAAACTATCGCTTATATCGACATATCTGCCGACGAGACAATCGCAATTTAGCGTCTTTGACGCTTCCTGAGCGATGTATTTCTGCAGATCCGTCAGGGCATAGATGTTCATGAAGCTTGCCTTGTAGGCATCTCTCGACCTCCAATGCGTGTTCATATTTAAGGTATATTTTTTATCATCTGTCTCAACGAGCCTGCACCATAGGCGTTGAAGACATGGAGGATCGTCTGTCTCAGGGTCTATCTTTGGATTCCAGGTTATCGCCTGCGCCCTTCTTGAATACGGCACACTCGCGAGTTTTTTTATAACATAATCTATTTGGTTTATGCGCTTCTTTTCGATCTCATAATCGAAGAGCCTCTGGTGATAGGTATATGTCCACTTTCCATCTTTTGGATTTATCCAATGGTCGTGTATGCCCAAAACGACCTCCTGCCTGTAGACCTCCAGATCCTCCAGCCCGCCCGGGAAGGCCCTGTGTATCCTGGGCTCTTTCATGGGTTCATCTATTACTATAACCATGGTACAATCTCTGCTAGGAGGGTCTTCCGGCTTGTCATATTCAGTCTTTATCTTCAAACCATCTTTCCAGGTTGCTATGACAGCCTTCTCCCATGCCTCCGGCAGCGTCTTCCCCTGAACCTTTATAACGGGTATCTCATTCATCGTCTAACAATACTACTCATAACTTTATTATCTTGCCTTCGATGCCCTTATCAGTCATCTCAAGGATGCCATATGTGTTCTGCGTTGCGAAGACCTTGTCAGTCGGGCTGCCCGGATTAAAAAAGAGAGTACCATTTTTAACCATATTGGTTGCGGCATGCGAATGGCCAAAGACTATTGCATCGACATTTTTGAACTCGCTCCTTACGGTCTCAACGAGTAATCCCGGCGCACCATAACCGTGAATCAGGCCTATCTTAAATTTTCCTATCTCGATTACCTCTTTTGGATTCAGGACATCGCGCAGGTCCTTCGGATCCATATTGCCGTAGACAGCCTTCGTCTCTTTCAGGCTCTTCAGCTTTTCAAGTAAAGCCTTCTCCACGAAATCTCCTGCGTGAAATATCATATCGCAATTTGGAACTTGAGCATAAATCTCTTCGGGTAACTCCTGGGCTGCCTTTGGGATATGAGTATCAGATAATACCAAAATCCTCATAGTAAAATGATCCTCGGTTTACGATAAAGGGCAAGGCGCGTATTTACGATAGCGATGTCCCAGATAGATAGTTTCAGCTCCTTCGCTAGAACTATCGCGTTCTCATCCATCCCGGCCAGCGGTATTACATCCTTATTCGAAATCTTCAGATCCAGCGTCTTTATATTCTTGGTATATTCTATGACGTCATTTTCGCTTGTCGGATGTTCGAATGCTTGGACGATCCAGCTATTCCCTCTGAACGAGGTGGTTGAGTAGTTCCACTAGCTTTGAAATCGTATCCCTATTGGCTTCCCGTATAAAGCCAGATAGATAGGAACTGACCTCTTCATCGAACAGCTTCATCTTATCTAAAACGCCGTTCACCAAAATTTCTCTCCTCCTCTGGTATACGAACCTTAGCCAGAATTCCAACATGACATCATCTATCGTATAAAATATCCCCCCCTTTGAAAGGAGGCCGATCTCCACCATGCGAGCCAAGCCTTTAGCAACCTCTCCCTGCCTGACCTTTAAATCCTTAGATATCTCTGCCTGCTTATTGTGGCCGTTAGCTATCGAAACCAATATCGACATGTAACTCTCCTTATATTTGGTATCGAGCAGTTCCAGAATATAATTCAAGAGGTACTGATGGATGCTTCCGCCCGAATTGTAGATGAGTTCCAACATCGCAACTTTAATCACGTCGCTGTCGATATAGTTCGACATCCTGATCTGAGCGATGTCTCTGGCCTTGGTGATGAGCCTATCGAGATAAAATGGATTTCCATCGGTAAAGATTATCAAAAACTTTCTTATAACATCATCTACCTCATAACCCGCTAATTTCATGTCGATGTATTCGCTCGATGTCTTCGGATCGTACCCTGAAACCTTTATGATCTCGAAATTGCCGAATAGTAGCGAGAGCTTTTCAGAGAGTATCTTCCTTATGGCATCTGCCCTGGAGCTGGAGACTATATACATCGTATCCTTCTGAACCATTATGACCTTTCCGAAATTCAAAAATGGGTTTTTTATACCGAGATATTCCAGGTTGTCGAATTCGTCCAGTATAACGATGCAGGACATGTTGGCTTCGTTCTTTAAGATGGATGTCAATCCCAAAAGGCCCGAGTAGGCCTCGTCGTATTCACTCTTTTCGATGCATGAATTTATATGTTTTATCGAGAGATGGGTCTTGGGGATGACCGAGCTTGAGATCGCTAAAAGCTCATTCATATCGATCTCGGGGCGTTCGCCTATCTTGGTCAGTGAGCTGTATAGAAGGGTTGCTATGAATTTATCTGAGAACGCCTTGAATGGCTCCTTGAGCACCTCGACGTAGACGGTGACACAATCAGACTCCTTCAACGTATATAGAAAATGATGCAGGATCGACGACTTGCCCGCGAGGCTGGGCCCTGTCAGGGCGATGTTCTGTCTGTATCCATCCCTTAGGGCGGAAACCCTCTTATTCAATAATTCGATGACTTCCGGCCTTCCGAAAAATTTTTCACCGATTGCTGGTTCGCTGAACATGGTCTTTACCGTGGCAAATAATAAAACGGGTTTTGAGGAACGCCATCTTTTCTTATCTCAAAATGAAGGCTCGGCTCTTTTGCGCGGCCGGTACTCCCCACCCTGGCTATCGTGCGTCCTCTATCGACTGAATCGCCGACCTTCACAAGTATCTCTGAATTATATGCATAAACTGTCTGGTAACTATCGCCGTGGTCCAAAATCACTGTCCTGCCATAACCCTTGAATCTATCATCACAAAAGACGACCTTTACGGACCTCGAAGCCATGACTTTATTGCCGATGCTGGCGCGGATGTCGATGCCTTTATTTCTTACCTTATCGACTCTTGCGCCGAAAAATGCGACCACCGTTCCGCTGACCGGCCATATGAAGGAATCATTTGTGATAGAATCCTCGACAATCTCTTTC
>JACROW010000041.1 GCA_016214245.1 Candidatus Omnitrophota bacterium
CAGAAAGCCTTGACCGGAACAAATCCAGCCATTTCCTTGACAACCAGCCTGCCGTATGAGATAGTTTTTATTGGGAGGGAAGATGAAGAATAAGGAAATGCGGGAATAGACTAAGGCAGGACAAAGGGGAATGCCATGATACCAGTTGTCATATTTTTGCTTTCTATCGGGATGCAACTGGCAGCTGCAATATATGCCCTTTTGCTGATTCGCATAACAGGCAGAAAATCGGCGTGGATATTAATCTCAATGGCTATGGTTTTAATGACCTCCCGGCGGATAGTATCATTTGTTTCGATTCTAACCTCGGATAAAAGATTTACCTATGAAATCTCGGAAATAATCGCCCTGATAATCGCCTTTTTAATGTTGCTTGGTGTTCTGCGCATAAAGAGCTATTTCTGGGCTATCAAATCGGCCGCCATCGAGCGGAAGAAGGTGGAGGAGGCGTTGCAGGAGAGCAAAACAATCATGGAAGCGGTCATTGAAAACGCGCCCACTTGAGTAAAGCTGCTCGCTGCGGACGGGACTCTGCAGAGGATGAACCGGGCCGGCCTCAACATGATACAGGCCGATTCGCTCGAACAGGTGCAAGGACAAAGCGTGTATCCCCTGGTGGCCGAAGAGCATAGAGAGGCGTTTAAGGCGCTGGTGCAGGATGTTTTTCAGGGCAAATCCGGGGCCCTTGAGTTCAAGATAATCGGCCTGAAGGGACGCCCCTGCTGGTTGTATTCCCATGCAGTGCCGCTGCGCAACAATAGGGGAGATATTGTCTTTGCACTTTCGGTAACCGACGACATCACCCAGCGCAAGCTGGCGGAGGAGGAAAGGGAGAAAATTATTCTTGAACTGAAAGATGCCATTGCCAAAGTAAAACAATTGAGCGGAATGCTTCCGATATGCGCGGGATGCAAGAAGATAAGGGATGACAAAGGATACTGGAATCAGATAGAGATTTATATCAGAGACCATTCAGAGGCTGAATTCACGCACGGCTTATGCCCTGACTGCGCAAGGAAGGCGTATGAGGAACTGGATAGATTAAAGAAGGAAAAAGATAAAAACCAGATGTAGAGCTGCTTCACTCAGAAGGATTTGACCAAAACAAATCCAACAGTTTCCTTGACAACCGGCCTGCCATGTGAGATAGTTTTTTATGAGACGGATGGGTAAAACAGAGGGGGAAATGCGGATGGAAAGACGTTTTCAGATGTCTTAATTAATTTGCGCAGGCTGGAATAAGCCGCTATAATGTGAAGTATGAAATATGACGGGGGCAGGCCCGGCGATTCAGATGAGGAATGCACTGATCACGCGGTGATTTTTTTAAGGCGCGTTGCATTAGTATGTTCTGCGGTAACCACATTTGTCGGCGCCGCGGCCCTGGCAGGCTGGGTCTTTGATTGGCTTATACTTGCCAGAATCGGGGAAGGTTATATACCGATGGCTCCGAGCACTGCGCTCTCGTTTATCATTTTAAGCGTTGCATTAGCCGCTCATGTTCATTATCCGGCTCACCGCCTCGTCAGGATGCTTGCAAAGGCCTGCCTGATAATCGTCTTATCGTTCTGCTCTCTGATATTAATCGAGTATCTTGCCGCTATGAAACTCGATATCGAACTTTTGCTTACCGCTCCCCGCGATGTCGGGAATATTATCATCGGCCGCATGTCTCCGGTTACGGCCTCGAATTTTTTATTGTCGGCAGCGGCGATTCTCTTGATGCTCATCTCAAGGAAAGCTTCGAAAAATATCTCTTCGATTTTAGGCATCATCGTTGCGCTGGTAGGGCTGGTGCTGATACTCGATTATCTCTACAATACCCTGATCTTATACGGCAGGCTTAAGATCCCCGTGGCCTTGAATACATCTATAGCCTTTATGACGCTAGGCACAGGGATAACCGCAGGCGCAGGAAGGCATTCATGGCCGGTGAGATTGCTTACAGGCTCATCGGTGAGGGCCAGGCTTTTGCGCTTATTCCTTCCTGTTACGATCGCCATGACGCTCGGTTACGGCTGGCTCAATACGGTTATTTTCTCGAGAATAATCAGCCCTTCGATGACTTCAGCGCTGACCGCAATCTTGTCCATAATGATTGTGAGCTTTGTGGTATCGAGGATATCGAAGATAATCAGCGTCAAAATTGACCGCTTGAACATGGAGCGCGAGCAAGCGGCTAAAGCCCTTACAGAATCCGAAAAGAAATTCAGGGCTATTTTTGAAAATGCGATAGATGGCATGCTTTTGGCCGACCCTGAAAGCAAAATGTTCGTAATGAGCAATAAGACAATTTCTCAAATGGTCGGATATACCGAGAAGGAAATTGCAGGCTTGGGCATTATGGATATCCATCCTGCCGGAGATCTTCCGTTTGTAATCGAACAGTTTGAAAGACAGGCACGGGGTGAAATTACCGTTGCCGTTGACATCCCTGTTAAGAGAAAAGACGGCAGTGTCTTTTATGCCGATATCAGCGCAACTCCGATACTGCTTCAGGGAAGAAAATGCCTAATGGGTATTTTCAGAGACACCACGGAGCGGAAAAGGCTCGAGGCCCAGCTCATTCAGTCCCAGAAACTGGAGGCGGTCGGCCAGCTTGCAGGAGGCATAGCCCATGATTTCAACAATATCCTGACGGCGATCATCGGATATGCAAGCATAGCCCAGATGAAGATGAAGCAAGACGACCCCGTAAGACATAATATAGAGCAGGTGCTTGCCTCGGCGGAAAGGGCTGCAAACCTCACACAGAGCCTCCTTGCATTCAGCGCAAAACAGATAAACTATCTTGCGCCGATAGACCTGAACGAGACAGTAAGGAAGATAGACAGGCTTTTATCAAGGGTCATAGGAGAAGACATAGAACTAAGGACAGAGCTTTTTGACGGCAGGCTGACAGTGATGGCCGACCATGGCCAGATAGAGCAGGTGCTGATGAACCTGGCGACAAACGCAAGGGATGCCATGCCAAGCGGAGGCCTGCTTACGATAGAGACAGGCAAAATAGAAATAGACGAAGAATACATAAAGGCGCACGGATACGGCAAGGCAGGCACGTATGCCCTTATATCAGTAACAGATTCAGGCGTCGGGATGGATGAAAAGACAAGGGAAAAGATATTCGAGCCGTTCTTTACGACCAAGGAAATCGGCAAAGGCACAGGCCTTGGGCTTTCGATAGTTTACGGGATAATCAAACAGCATAACGGCTACATAAACTGCTACAGCGAAGCAGGAAAAGGAACAACATTCAAGATATACCTGCCCCTGATAAAAGCAGAAGAGGCCAAAAAAATAAAGACAATTAAACCTGAAACAGCAGGGACCGGTACAGAGATAATACTCCTTGCAGAGGACGAGGAAGAAGTGAGAAGACTCACAAGGATGGTACTTGAGGAATCCGGATACAAGGTGATAGAGGCTAAAGACGGAGAAGAGGCAGTGAATAAATACATCGAAAGCAAAGACAGCATACAACTTCTCCTTCTTGATGTGATAATGCCGAAGATGAACGGCAAAGAGGTCTATGACAGGATAAAGAAGCTAAACCCCGGGATCAAGGTGCTTTTTTCAAGCGGTTATCCCGCTGATTTCATACGCAAGGATGACATCGTTGGGAAAGGCCTTGCATTTGTCTCAAAGCCGATATCTCCAACGGAGCTTTTGAAAAAGGTGAGAGAGGCTCTGGATAAATAGAGTATGGTGAGTGGGTGAAAAAAATAAAATTCTTTTCATCCTGGATAATATGGGTCAGCATTGGACTTGGAATATCTTACTGGATAATTGACTCCGCAGTTGACGCATATATATTCGGAGAAGGCTCCTTTATATCATAGATAATCGCCCCTGCATGGAATGAGCTGTGGGTAAAAGGAGGATTCGAGATATGAAGGAAATTCAAAAACAGGCTTTTTATTTAGCGATTATAGTCTTCTTTTGTTTTTCAATGTTCGTCGGCGAGGCAAAGGCCGTCGAGATGCTTCGCATTACCGGATCGAGCACGATGTGCCCCTTAATGGCTGAAATCGGAAAACGCTTCGAATCGCTTCATTCAGGAGTGAAGATCGATGTGCAGTGCGGAGGCTCGGGCCGGGGTATAAGCGATGTCCAAAGCGGAAAGGCAGATATCGGCATGGTATCCCGCATACTCATGGAGAAAGAAAAGGACCTCTACGGCTTTCCAATCGCACGAGACGGCATCAGCATAATTTTGCATAAAGACAACCCTGTAAAGTCTCTTTCCGACATACAGGTGGCGGGCATATATACAGGGAAAATCACCAAATGGAAAATGGTCGGCGGAAGAAACATTTCCATTGCTGTGATAAACCCCCAAAAGGGCTATAGCTCTGCCGAGCTTTTCACCCATTACTTCAAGATCGACTATGATGATATTACGGCTGCCATAACGGTCGGCGACAATCCTGTGCGCATCAAAGCCGTGGTTGACAATCCTAATGCCATAGCATACCTATCGGCAGGAGAAGCAGAACGCGCAGTAAGAGCAGGCATGCCGATCAAACGCCTTCCTTTCAATAACGTCATGCCCACAAGCAGAAATGTCATTACCGGAAACTACCCGATCACACGCCCGCTCATGCTTGTTACCAAAAATCTTCCAGCAGGCATGGTGAAGATGTTTATCGATTATTGCCTGTCGTCTGCTGTCGTTGATCTTATCGAGCGACACGACTTTGTTCCCTATGAAGACTGAAAACGTGCCGAACATTTTAGGGTCATTGCAGGGCAGATTGGTTCTCTTTACCAATCGGTTCAGCCTGAAAGGAGTTCTCTTTGCCGGTTTCGCAGCAGTGATCCTCCTCGGGCTGACAACTGCCCTGCTTGCAGAATGGACCTCTTATCGAGCAGACCGCACCATGGACAGGTTCATGCGAGTGGACAATAAAATATCGGATCTCAGCCTGAAGAGTAGCATTGCGATGACAAATGCCCGAAAGCATGAAAAAGATTTTCTGCTTACCTACAGGGAATTCGGCTTTAATGAGGCACGGGCAAGGTATATCTCCCGCGTTCTGACAAACCTTGCGGATATCAGAGAATCCATGAAGCAAATCCGCCTTCTGACAGATGATCCCCAAATCGTCAAACAGACTAACGCGGTCGGCAAGGCGATAGATCAGTATCAGGTTAGCCTCTTACGAATGGTTGAGAGATATGGCGTTCTCGGTTTTCGAGATACAGGGCTTGAGGGCGTGATGAGAGGGAAAGCTCATGATATAGGAAAACTCCTGAAACAGGACTATCTGCTCCTTCACGATCTTTTAGAGATGCGAAGAAGAGAAAAGGACTTCATAATGCGGATCAG
>JACROW010000040.1 GCA_016214245.1 Candidatus Omnitrophota bacterium
GCATATGTTATCGGACGGGCAGAGCCGGTTTCGCTGATGGTCAATACATACGGGACAGGCCTTTTGAGCGACGAAAAGATAATCAAGATGATCAGGGATAATTTCGAATTGGCGCCGCACGGCATAATCGCCGAATTAAAACTACGGGAATCGGACGGGACGAGATTCACGAAGACAGCCTCTTACGGCCATTTCGGTAGGAGTGAAGAAGGCTTCACCTGGGAAAAGACCGACAGGGCCAAGGATTTGAAGAAATATATAAAGTAGCGTATAGGAGAAGTTTATGCGATATGACATTAAGGATCTGGGTTTGGCAAAAAAGGGCAGGCTTCGCATCGAGTGGGCGAATGAATATATGAGGGTGCTTTCCCTCGTGCGCAGGCGCTTTAAGGTAGAGCGGCCGCTTCTAGGATTAAATATATCCTGCTGTCTTCATGTTACGACGGAAACAGCAAACCTCGCCCAGACCCTCAAGGAAGGAGGCGCTGAGGTCGCGGTATGCGCCTCGAATCCGTTGAGCACCCAGGACGATGTTGCGGCATCTATGGTGAGGGATTATAAAATAGAGACGTTCGCCATCAAAGGCGAAGATAACAAAACATACTATAAGCATATAAATAGCGTTTTGAGATTGAAGCCAAATATAACCATGGATGATGGCGCAGATCTCGTCTCCACAATACATAAATCTAATAGAGATTTAGCCAAAAATATTTTAGGCGGGACGGAAGAGACGACGACAGGGGTCATAAGATTGCGGAATCTCGACAAGAGAGGGATGCTTCTATATCCTATAATCGCCGTGAATGACGCCGAGACTAAACACCTCTTTGATAATAGGTACGGCACAGGCCAGTCCACGATAGACGGCATAATGCGCGCAACGAACATATTATTGGCAGGCGCGAATTTCGTCGTCTGTGGTTACGGCTGGTGCGGCAGGGGGGTCGCGATGCGCGCGAAAGGCATGGGCGCCAATGTATCTATCATCGAGACGGATCCGTTGAAGGCCCTTGAGGCTGTTATGGACGGTTATAATGTAATGACCTTAAAAGAAGCCTGTAAGATAGGCGATCTCTTCATCACCCTGACCGGCAATACTCGCATAATACGAAAGGAGCATTTTGAGCTGATGAAGGACGGCGCGATAGTCGCGAACGCAGGACATTTCAACGTAGAGATTGACATACCGGGTTTGAAAGTACTTTCCAAGAAGGTCCGCAAGATACGTGAATTCGTGGAGGAGTATACTCTCAAGGCTGGGAGGCGGATAAATATACTTGGTGAGGGCAGGCTCGTAAACCTTGCGGCTGCAGAGGGACATCCGGCGAGCGTCATGGATATGAGCTTTGCCAATCAGGCCCTGGCTTGTGAATATATCGCGAAGAATCATAAGAGACTAGAGAAGAAGGTCTACAAGGTTCCGGATTCCATAGATAGGGATATAGCTAGATTGAAATTGGAATCTTTGGATATAAAGATAGACTCGCTTACTGAAGAACAAAAAAAGTACCTCGATAGCTGGGAATTAGGTACATAAACCATTTGAAAGGAGCAGAATTTACGATGGGGAGAAGGCCGCTTGATATGGATAGGTTAGCAACTGATCTTGCATTGAACGATAATGTCGAAGGTAAGACAAGGCTTGCTAAAAAGATCATCAATTTGGCATATAGAAATGGGATCTATCCTTCAAGCATAAATCAGTTATATCTAGCTAGGGGAAAGGGGCTCTTCTCCAATGCCTTTACGGTGCCAGCCATAAATTTGAGGACATTGACTTACGACCTGGCCAAGGCGATATATCGGGTGGCGAAGAAAAATAATGCCGGCGCATTCATATTCGAGATAGCGAAGTCAGAGATGGGGTATACAAGTCAGCCGCCATTGGAATATACGGCGGCCCTGCTTGCCGCAGCTATAAATGAGGCCTGGTCCGGCCCTGTCTTTATTCAGGGAGACCATTTTCAGATCAACGCGAAGAATTATAGAGCAAACCCCGACAAGGAACTGGATGGCATCAAGACATTGATAATGCAGGCGATCGAAGCGCACTTTTACAACATCGATATCGACTCTTCTACCCTTGTGGACCTGTCTAAAGATAATGTGAAGAAACAGCAGGCGCTTAATTACGAGGTCTGCGCTCTCCTAACGCATTTCATCCGTCAGAATCAGCCGGCCGGCGTAGAGGTTTCCGTAGGCGGAGAGATAGGAGAGGTTGGCGGCAAGAATTCAACACCAGAAGAATTAAGGGCATTCATGGAAGGTTATAAGGAGCGATTACGGAAAGGCCTGGTCGGGATAAGCAAGATAAGCATCCAGACCGGAACTTCTCACGGCGGTGTGGTCCTGCCGGACGGCACGGTCGCAAAGGTGAAATTAGATTTCGACACGCTGAAAAATCTATCGAAAATAGCAAGGGAGGAATTCGGCCTTGCCGGCGCTGTTCAGCATGGCGCATCCACATTGCCTCCGGAAGCATTCGGGAAATTTCCGGAGGTCGGGACTACAGAGGTCCACCTGGCGACAGAATTCCAAAACATGGTTTATGAGAGTAGCCATTTCCCAAAGGATTTGAAAGAGAGGATCTATAACTGGATAAACGAGACTCAAGGGCCAGAAAAGAAACCGGACCAGACCGAAGAACAATTTATCTACAGCACAAGGAAGAAGGCCTTAGGTCCATTCAAGAAAGACATAGTTATGCTGCCCCTTCAGGCAAGGGACGCGATCGCCAGGGAGATAGAATCAAAATTTGCATTCCTGTTCGAAAGGCTGAACGTCATGAACACAAAGGATGTCGTATCCAAATATACCACATTGAAAAGGGTCATTTCCAGAAAGAGAAGAGAACCATCGAAACCGGTGAAACCGGTGGAGTTGAGCCACGAGGGGGCGGATTAGAGATTTTAGGTTCTTTTATTGATAAGGTATATTCCGAAGGCCGCAAATAAGATATTGCCGAACCAGGCAGATAGAATAGGAGGCAGTATCCCCGCCTTCCCGAACGCGAGAGCAATAGCTATTACCGCATAATATAATAGTCCTATGCCTATACTCATTCCAATGCCGATGAGCACACCTCCTCTAGTCGTTATAAGGGCGAATGGCGCGCCGATTAAAATTATTATCAGGCTTATAAACGAGAACGATATCTTATAGTGTAGATCCACCAACAATCCTTTCACAAGCTTCGATCCGGCGCCCTTGAAATTTTTGATATATCTACTCAATTCCCGATAGCTCATATAGTCCGCACGCCACTCTCTATTAGCGAAATCGCTCGGCCTCTCTTTTAGCGGGATTATCTTTTCATTAAAAAAGACAGGGTCCCCAAGCATCTTGCCGGTGTTGTCGATCCTGTACATGATGAGCTTCGAGAACTTCCAGCCCTCATTCGTCCAGATGCCGCTCGACGCGGTGATTTTAGAAATGAGATTCTGGACTGCGTCATGTTCGTGGATTATAATATCGCCGAGGGTCTTTTTCTCCACGTCGTAATTTCTCGCAAATATCAGCCTGTCGCCGACCCCATAGACAGCCACATTCTCAATGACCTTCGTGTTCCGGCTTTTTAGCTTCTCCTTTTCAAGCTCCTCACGTCTTATGACGTTGGCTACCTTCGAGCTTATAGGGATGATTCTATCATTTATTATGAAGACAGATACGCTTATCACAGCGCCTATTATCAAAATAGGCGCGAGGACGCGCCAAAGGCCAATGCCGCTCGACCTCATCGCTATGATCTCGTTATGCTTATTCAAATTGCTCAAAATATATATGGTGGAAAGAAGACTGGCCATGGGGGTTACCTGTAAAATAATCGTGGGGCAATAATATACATAGAAGGCGATTATAGATGTTAACGGGATCCTGTATCTGACTATGTCATCTATGAATGAAAATATATCTATGATGACCGCCATTATAATAAATATGAAAAGGCACCATAGGAATGGCCCCAGGAAACCCTTAACCATGTATCTATCTATGATCTTCACTATATTCCTCTTGCCAGCGTAAGGCACCTTACGCTGGCAGCACCGGCATCTAATAAAGCCTTTGAACATTCGCTCAAGGTAGCGCCTGTAGTCATCACATCATCGATCAATAGAATGGTATGTCCTTTTATCTTAAGACGGTCTCTTGCTTTAAAGGCATCTTTTAGATTCGTAAGCCTCTCATTTCTTGTAAGTTCGTTCTGCGGTTTTGTCAATCTTGTCTTCTTTAAGGCATCAGTTATAGGTATCCCGAACTCCTTTGATAGATTGAGAGCCAGAGTCCGGGATTGGTTGAATCCCCTTTCTCTCAAGCGCCTGGCCTGTATTGGGACGAATGTTATAATATCTATTCCATATAGGATCTCGTCGTTCTCTTTTATAAAATCTATCATAAGTTTCGATAAGATCTTGGCCAAAGATATTTTGCTTTTGTACTTGAAAACGTGGATTAACTCTTTTAAGGCACCTTCGTATAAACACGCTGAATACGCCCTCTCGAAAAAGAAGAGGCCGCATGACCTGGAGTAGGGCTTCGGGTTTTGTCGAATCTTATTTAAACAAACTCTGCAGACCCCGAATTCCTCCAGAGGGTCAAGGCTTTTCCCGCAGGCTGCACAGCGTAAGGGATAGATGAGATTTACGAAATTCTTCGTGACTGATACGATTGGTTCATCCATGCGGCATATGATAGCATGCGAATTGGATGCTTGTCAATCGTCCGTATTCGCGATATAATAAATCCAAAAATCATGACTAAAAAAGAGAAGATCAATATCCATAGGAGGGTCGGTGTCTTGGCGCCGCTATTTTCTGTATATTCGAAGAATAGTACAGGCATAGGCGATTTAGGCGATTTAAAACTGCTCATAGATTGGTGCTTTAAGACCGGCAACTCCATATTACAACTTTTACCTATGAACGAAGCTGGGCCTCTCTTCTGTCCTTATGACGCTATAAGTTCATTCGGTTTAGAGCCCGCATATATATCTTTAAAAACTTTGGATGCCGCCAAAAATAAATCCATTAAAGATAAGATAAAGGAGCTAAGGAAGCATTTTCCCTTAGGTAAGCCGCATGTGGGTTACCGGATAAAGGACGAGAA
>JACROW010000058.1:0-1285 GCA_016214245.1 Candidatus Omnitrophota bacterium
CTGATGAGAAGATACTTCCGAATGGAACAGCGTTTATCACAGACGCCGGCATGACTGGGCCCTTCGACTCTGTGATCGGGAGGAAGAAGGAGCAGATCCTGACGCGTTTCATAACCCAGATGCCGGCAAGGTTTGAGATGGCGGAAGGCGACGTTCAGCTTCACGGCGTTATCCTCGATATCGATGAGAAGACAGGAAAGGCGAATTCGATAAAAAGGGTACAAGAGAAGTTAAAATAACATGCTATACAAAATATTAGAGAAGACCAAGCTCAATTCGGTTATGTGGAAGATTGTGTTCGATGCGCCTTTGGTTGCCAAATGCGCGAGGCCGGGCCAGTTCGCCGTATTGAGGATTGATGAGAAGGGCGAGAGGATCCCGCTCACGATAAACGATTCCGATCCAAGTAAAGGCACCATCACGATTATATTTCAAGAGGTGGGGACTACAACTAAAAGGTTGGGATGTTTAAAAAAGGGCGATTCAGTATCGGACCTTCTGGGGCCGCTTGGGAAAGCAACCGATTTTGGGAAAGCCGGTAAGATAATATTGGTTGGGGGCGGCGTCGGGATAGCGGAGATCTTACCTATTGCCAAATATGCAAAGAATAATGGAAATTACGTATTGACTATAATAGGCAGCCGCACAAAGGAGCTTTTGATACTGGAAGACGAGCTTAAAAGATATAGCGATGAATTGATAATCACGACGAACGACGGCTCATACGGCCGGAAGGCGCTTGTCATAGAGCCGCTAAAGAGTATCCTGGCCAAGGACAGGTTTGACCTCTGCTACTCAGTGGGTCCGGACATCATGATGAAGGCCCTTTGCGAGGTCACTAAAATATGCGGCCTGAAGACGATAGTATCGCTGGACGCGAATATGGTTGATGCGACCGGCATGTGCGCCACCTGCAGGGTAACCGTCGGCGGGAAGACGCGCTTTACCTGTGTTGACGGCCCGGAGTTCGACGGCCATCTTGTAGACTGGGACGGCTTTATGATGAGGCAGAAACGCTTCGTTAACGAAGAGAAGAGCTCTTTAAAATTATTTGAAGCGCAGCATAAAGATTGCAGATACAAGGTGCAGGATGCCTAAAATTAAAATGCGGGAGCAGCCTCCGCACGAGAGGATTAAAAATTTCAATGAGGTAGCGCTGGGCCTGACCGAAGAGGAGGCCATTCAGGAAGCAAAGACATGTTTACAATGTAAAAAGGCATCCTGTGTCGGCGGCTGCCCCGTAGAAATAGACATACCTTCATTCATAGATTATGCAGCCAAAGGC
>JACROW010000058.1:1299-10469 GCA_016214245.1 Candidatus Omnitrophota bacterium
GCCCTGGTCAAGATCAGGGAAAAGAATTCCCTTCCTGCCATCTGCGGCCGTGTCTGTCCTCAAGAGGACCAGTGCGAGAAGGTCTGCATATTGGCTAAAAAGCAAGGCGCCGTAGGGATAGGGGACCTCGAGAGATTCGTAGCGGATTGGGGATTAAAAAATAGGCCAAAGACTAAAAGGGCCGGTCCCAAACTGGAGAAAGTAGCTATTATTGGTTCAGGGCCTGCCGGACTTACTTGCGCCGGAGATTTAGCTAGAAAAGGCTACGATGTCACTATATTCGAATCGCTCCATAAGCCGGGCGGCGTATTGACCTACGGCATCCCCGAATTCAGGCTTCCGAAGGATATCGTTGATAGAGAGGCAGGATACGTGAAGAGCTTGGGTGTAAATATAGAGGTGAATTTTCTGGTTGGCAGGACGAAGGGTATCGATGAATTGAAGAGCGACGGTTTCAAGGCATTCTTTATCGGCATCGGAGCGGGACTGCCCTATTTTTTAGGCGTTGAAGGCGAGAATTTAAACGGCATATATTCGGCGAACGAATTTTTAACGCGCACGAATCTGATGAAATCATACTTATTTCCTGAATATGACACGCCGATAAGGATCGGTGAACATGTCGGCGTGATAGGCGCAGGCAACGTCGCAATGGATTCAGCAAGGTGCGCGTTGCGGCTTGGCGCAAAAGAAGTTCACATAGTATATCGCAGGACCGAATCGGAGATGCCTGCGAGGATAGACGAGATCAAAAGGGCGAAAGAGGAGGGCATAAGGTTCGAATTATTGACGCATCCGACCGGATTCTTTGGGGATGAGAAAGGCTGGGTCAGGGAAGCCGAACTATTGAAGAATCAGCTTGGCGAACCTGATGCGAGCGGCCGGAGAAGGCCTGTCCCTATAAAAGGTTCAGAAAGACGGATGAAACTGGATACTGTAGTCTGCGCGATCGGCCAGGGTCCGAATCCTCTTCTGCCCAAAACGCTTCCAGATTTGAAATTGAATGAGGATGGCGATATAATCGTTGATGATAACATGATGACTTCGATAGAAGGCGTATTCGCCGGCGGCGATATAGTGACAGGCGCGGCAACCGTTATCGAAGCGATGGGCGCCGGCAAGAAGGCCGCGGCTGCAATAGACCGATATTTGAGAAGATGAAGAACGACGAGAAAGAGAAGCATATATATACGGTCTCCGAGATCACCAAGTATATGCGGGTGATATTGGAGGATTCTTTTCCCGGCATATGGGTGGAGGGAGAGATCTCGAACTATACGCTGCATTCATCCGGCCACATCTACTTCAGCCTCCGCGATGCGAACGCGGTTTTGAAATGCGCTTTCTTCCGCCGCGCAAATGAGAAACTGAAGTTTAAGTTAAAGGACGGGATGAAGGTGATAGCCTTTGGGTCTATAAGCGTCTATGAAGCGAGGGGCGATTACCAGCTGATCGTCGAAGACCTTGAACCGAAGGGAGTGGGGGCGCTGCAGCTGCAGTTTGAGCAGCTGAAAGAGAAATTGAGGAAAGAGGGATTGTTCGATGAAGCCCATAAAGTCCCCATACCGTACCTTCCGACGAGGATCGGCATAGTGACGAGCCCGACAGGCGCGGCGATCAGGGATATCCTCAATATCGCGAGAAGGAGATTCGCCAATGTCGAGATAATCATAAATCCCGTGAAGGTGCAGGACGATGCCGCAAAGGAAGAGATTGCGGAAGCGATACGTCTGTTTAATAGATTGAAGAACATCGATGTGATGATAGTCACGCGCGGAGGCGGGAGCCTCGAAGACCTGTGGCCGTTCAATGAAGAGGTGGTTGCGAGGGCCATCTACGATTCAGAGATTCCTGTGATAAGCGCAGTAGGCCATGAGATAGACTATACCATATCAGATTTCGCAGCCGATTTCAGGGCGCCGACGCCATCCGCTGCCGCAGAGCTTGTCATACCAAGAAAAGAGGACCTCGTTAGCGCCATAACCACCCATATAACGCGGTTTAAAAATGCACTCGCCGGAAAGATCAATTTTCTAAAAGAAAGGCTCTCACATCTAAAAGAAAGCTATGTGCTTCGCCAGCCTTTAAATCTGGTCATACAGTATGAACAGAGGATAGACGATTTACGTAAAGACCTCGCCATGAGTATCGACCATATCGTCAAGATGTGCGGCGAGAATTTCAATCTCCTTTCAAGCAAGCTCGAAGCCTTAAGCCCATTAGCGATATTGAATAGAGGATACAGCATTACTACAAAATCGCCCGAAGGCGTCATAGTCAAGGATGTCAAAATTTTAAAAAAGGATGATAAGGTCGAAACGAGGGTCGGGAAGGGCAGGTTTAGAAGCAGGGTCGAGGAGATCGAGTAAGGAGGAATTATATGGCGGAGATGAAGTTTGAGGAGGCTTTAAAAAAATTGGAGCAGATTGTTGAGGGCTTGGAAGTCGGCGATCTATCGCTCGATGAGGCATTAGAGAAATATGAGGAAGGGATAAGGCTTTCAAGATTATGCGCCAAAAAATTGGAGGTTGCGAAGAAACGGGTGGAGATATTATTGAAGTCAGCGGATGGATCTGTGGAATTGAAACCGTTTGATGAAAAGGCGGTGGAGGAGGCGAAGAGTTCCCCAGAGCAGAAAAGGAAATCCCGCCAGACGGCGAAAGACGAGGAAAGCCCATTTTGAATATAAAGTACTATCTTAAGAATCTAAAGGATAGAATCGACAAATCACTCGATGAATATCTTCCTTCTGAAAAAGCATATCCGAAGGCCATCCATTGGGCGATGCGCTATAGTGTATTCTCCGGGGGGAAAAGGATGCGGCCGATACTGGCAATAGAATCCTGCAAAGTTTGTAAGGGTAGATTAAAAGACGTCCTGCCAGCGGCTTGCGCGATAGAACTCATCCACACCTATTCGTTGATCCATGATGATCTGCCGGCGATGGACGACGACGATTATAGAAGAGGCAAACCCACTTCTCACAAGGTGTTCGGAGAGGCGAACGCCATCCTCGCAGGGGATGCGCTCCTTGCGCTGGCGTTTAACATCATAGCGAAAGAGGCGAATGGAAGAAGAGGCCTTGAGGTTATAAGGGAGCTCTCAGAAGCGATAGGGACGAGAGGGATGGTCGGCGGCCAGATCGTCGATCTTGAATTTAAAAATAAAAAATTAGATAAAAAGACTTTAAATTACATCAACCGTTTTAAGACCTCGAGACTTTTTGAGGCATCGACAAAGATAGGTGCTATTGCAGCTCAGTCTAGCAAAAAAGAGAAAGCAGCCCTGGCGAAATTCGGAACCTATTTAGGGATAGCGTTTCAGATTGTCGATGACATTATCGATGAAGAGGGCTACGCCAAAATATTCGGGATGGGCAAAGCCCGCCGGGAATCCAAGAGATTGATTGAAAAGGCAAAAGGCCTTTTAAATATTTTTGGATCGCGCTCAACCACACTTAAAGAGATAGCGGATTATGTATTGACCAGAACAAGATAGGGTTTAACGAACACAATGAATAGATTGATAGAAACTATAAATAATCCAACCGATTTACGTAAACTCAAACTGACAGACCTTCCCACGGTGGCAAGAGAAATCAGGGAAGAGATGCTGAATACGGTTTCAAAAACCGGAGGGCACCTGGCCCCAAGCTTGGGCGCCGTCGAGCTTGCGATAGCCGTGCACTATGCCTTCAACACGCCCCAGGATCTTCTGCTTTGGGACGTCGGACATCAGGCATATGCGCATAAGATGCTCACGGGCCGGTTAAACAGGTTTCCCACATTGAGGCAGCTCGGAGGTTTAAGCGGGTTTCCAAGTAAAGACGAAAGCCCTCAATATGATATATTCACCTGCGGCCATAGCTCCACATCCATATCGACAGCGCTTGGCTTGGCTGCGCGGCGGGACTTAAAAGGCGAAAGGTTTAAAATAGTTGTAGTGATAGGCGATGCTGCCCTGGCCGGCGGCATGGCCTTTGAGGCCCTGAACAACGCCGGGCACATGAAGAAGGATGTGGTAATCATACTGAATGATAATGAACTATCGATCTCTAAATCTATAGGTGCGCTGAGCAGGTACCTGAACAGGATCATAACAAATCCGGCATATAATAGGATCAGGAAGGACGTGGAGAGGGTTCTGAAGAGGATACCGCGTTTCGGCTTCAGGGCCTACAGGGCCGCGCGAAGGCTGGAAGAGGGCCTGAAGAACCTTTTGGTGCCGGGCATGCTTTTCGAGGAGATGGGATTCAGGTATTTCGGCCCTATAGATGGGCACAATATCGCACAACTGGTTGCGACCTTCAGGAATGTGATGAATTTGGGCGAGCCTATATTGATCCACGTCATAACAAAAAAGGGAAAGGGATATAAATACGCCGAAGAGAATCCCGGCGCGTTTCATGGCACGGGGCCCTTCGACCTGGAAACAGGAAAGAAGGTAAGGACAAAGGAAGAGATAACATTTACCGAGGCCTTCGGCGAGAAGATGGTGGAACTGGCCGAGAAAGACGACCGCATTGTAGGAATAACAGCCGCGATGGAAGACGGTACAGGATTGGATAAATTCAGCAAATCCTTCCCGGAAAGATTTTTTGATGTCTGAATATCGGAAGAGCATGCGGTGGGATTCAGCGCAGGGCTCGCGCGAGGCGGCTTCAAACCGGTGGTCGCCGTCTATTCGACATTTTTGCAAAGAGGCTATGATCAGATGATTCACGACATATGCTTGCAGGATCTGCCGGTAGTCTTCTGTCTCGACAGGGCAGGCCTTGTCGGCGAAGATGGGCCAACACACCACGGAGTCTTCGACATAGCGTATCTACGGCACATGCCAAATCTCATCTTTATGGCCCCCTCAACGCCGGATGAGTTAAAAGATATGTTGGAATTCGCCCTTCGCCAAAATGGGCCGGTTGCCATTCGATACCCAAAAGGTTCAACGTCAATCCCGCCTTCTTTTACCCAGCCTACCCAACTTGGTAAGGCCGAGGTTCTAAAAGAGGGGAAGGACTTAGCGCTTATTTCAATAGGGAGCATGTCTGAAATAGCCTTAGAGGCCGCTCATATTTTATCAAAGAAAAAAATAGGTTCCATGGTTGTAAACGCAAGGTTTATCAAGCCTCTTGATAAGGATATTTTGGAGAGGATCTGTAAGGATGTGAAAAGGATAGTTATAATAGAAGAAGGGGTTCTGGACGGCGGTTTCGGAAGCGCCGTCTTGGAATTCATAGAAAGGGAGAATTTAAAGGGCGTACGGGTGAAAAGGATAGGCCTTCCGGATAGATTTATCGAACATGGGAAAAGGAACGAGCTATTTTTAAAGTATAACTTGACACCCCAGGCGATTTGCGATGTAATTATGAATGAGGTAATGAAATAAGATATGCCGAAGATAAAGATAGATAAGCCGAAATGTAAGGGTTGTTATCTCTGCGTCGTGAATTGTCCGAAGGGATTGATAAAGATCTCCGGCGATATGAATATAAAAGGCGTGAAGGCTGCTTTCTTTTCAAGGAGCGGCAAATGTACCGGCTGCGCTATGTGCGCAGTGATCTGTCCGGAATGCATTATCGAAGTCTATGACACCTAAATTATTGATGTGCGGTAATGAGGCTTGCGGTGAGGGCGCTATCCTGGCGGGGTGCACCTTTTATGCGGGATATCCAATCACACCCCAAAACGAACTGACCGCATACATGGCGAGGCGACTAGACGAAGTCGGAGGCGTCTTCATACAATCTGAATCGGAACTTGCAGCGATAAATATGGTATTCGGCGCATCGGTTGCCGGCGCAAGAGCAATGACCTCCTCATCAAGCCCCGGCATAAGTTTGAAACAAGAGGGCATATCCTACCTTGTCGGATGCGAGCTTCCAGCCGTTATCGTCAATGTGCAGAGAGGCGGCCCTGGCCTCGGGAATATCGCGCCGTCCCAAGCCGATTATTTTCAGGCAGTAAAGGGCGGCGGCCACGGGGATTATAAATTGATCGTTTTGGCACCATCTTCGGTTCAGGAGTTTTTGGACTGCACCTATCACGCCTTTGACCTGGCCGATAGATATAGAAATCCGGTCTTCATCTTAAGCGATGGGCTTCTTGGGCAGATGATGGAGCCGGTTCAACTAAAGACTATAGGCCATAGGCCAAAGACCATAGACAAGCCGTGGGCGCTGACCGGTTGTAAAGGCAGAAAGCCAAATGTAATAAGGTCCTTACTTTTGGGCGATGGTGTATTAGAGGAGCACAACAAGAAATTACAAAAGAAGTTCAAAGATATAAAGGCCAGAGAGGTGCGCGCTGAAAGCTTTCATATCAAGGATAGCGATATAATCCTCGTAGCTTACGGCTCTGTTGCGAGGACGGCCAAGGCCAGCATGCAAAAGGCGCGTAGCGAAGGGTTGAAGGTCGGCCTGATAAGGCCGATCACCTTATGGCCATTTCCCGATAAATTGATAGAAGATATCGCCGATAAGACAAAGAAGTTCCTCGTAATAGAGATGAGCGCCGGCCAGATGGTTGAGGATGTTATGTTGGCGGTAAAGGGAAAGAGCGAGGTGGATTTCTACGGCAGGATGGGCGGTGAGATACCTACCGAAGAGGAGATTATGCAGAAGATAGAGGCGCTGATATGAGACGTTTAATCTTTTCGAGGCCGAAGAGCCTTCGCGATGTCGAGATGCATTATTGCGCGGGCTGCGGCCACGGCATAGTTCACAGATTGCTCTGCGAAGCGATCGACGAGTTAGGTATCCGCGAGAGGACAATCGGTGTCGCGCCGGTAGGCTGCGCGGTTTTGGCGTACGACTATTGGGATTTCGATGTCACTGAGGCCGCGCACGGAAGGACCCCCGCAGTCGCCACAGGCATAAAACGGGTGCGGCCGGAAAATATAGTCTTCAGTTATCAAGGGGACGGCGACCTGGCCGCCATAGGGACTGCCGAGATAATCCATACCGCGAACCGCGGTGAAAATATAACGGTCATCTTCGTGAACAACGGCGTTTACGGCATGACTGGAGGCCAGATGGCTCCGACGACATTAGCGGGGCAGAAGACCGATACCACCATAGCGGGCCGGAATCTGAAGCGGGACGGGTATCCTATCAAGATATTGGAGATGCTTGCAGTCTTACCCGGCGTTAGATATGCGGAACGTGTTTCGGTCCATTCGGCGCAAGAGACTTTAAGGGCGAAGCGCGCCATAAAAAAGGCGTTCAAGACGCAGGTCGACAATATCGGTTTTTCGATAGTTGAGATATTGTCCATGTGTCCGATATATTGGGGCATGACAGCGATTCAGGCCGCGGAGAGGATCGAAACGGAAGTCGCCACATTCTATCCGATAGGAGTTATAAAAAGCTACTAGTGAAGAACGATTCTACGAAAATAGTCTTCGCCGGATTCGGCGGCCAGGGCATAATGTTCATGGGAAAGCTCCTGGCGCAGGCCGGCATGATGTCCGGTCATCACGTGACGTGGATGCCGTCTTATGGGGCAGAGGTCAGAGGCGGCACAGCGTATTCGATGACTAAGATTTCGGATAGAGAGATAGCAAGCCCGATTGTCACAAATCCCGATATCCTTGTTGTGATGAATAAGCCATCTTTATTGAAATATGAAAAGAAGCTGAAAAAGGGAGGTATTTTGATATCGAACAGGTCTTTGATAGGTGCGCCTCCGAAGAGAAGGAACGCGATAACGGTCGATATCCCAATGACCGATATGGCTTCCAAACTAGGTAATACGAGATGCGCCAATATGATAGCGATAGGAGCGATGTTGAAGAAGTCAAAGATGCTTTCCATGAAAAACGTGATCAGCGCATTGAAATTCATGTTGAGCGGCAAGGAAGATCTTTTTCTGATAAATAAGAAGGCGTTAGAGAAAGGATATAGCGCGGTATAAAATGGTAAGAGTGCGGTTTGCTCCCAGCCCCACGGGGTATTTACATATCGGCAGCGCAAGGACGGCGCTCTTCAATTGGTTATACGCGGAGCATAATAAGGGCTCGTTTTTATTAAGGATTGAAGATACGGACAAGGCCAGATCAAAAGATGAATATCTGGAAGAGATATTGGGGTCCCTGAAATGGCTTTTTATGAATTGGGGCGAAGAGCCTGTCTTCCAATCGAAACGTTTCGATATTTATAAAAGATATGCCGAAGAATCAGTTACAAAAGGCGCGTCTTACAGAGAAGGCTCAGCGATAATATTTAAGGTGGAAAAAGGGAAAAAGGTATTCTTCGATGATATGATCCATGGACGGATTGAGGTTTCGACCGATGATATAAAGGATCAGGTACTAATCAAATCGGACGGCACGCCCACCTACAACTTCGCCTGTGTGATCGACGATGTTGAGATGAAGATTTCGCATGTCATTCGAGGGGATGACCACATCTCCAATACGCCTAAACAGATTCTGTTATATGAGACATTTAAATTTCCCATACCGAATTTCGCGCATATACCTTTAATATTGAGTAAAGAGGGAGGCAGACTCTCCAAGCGGCACGGCGCGACCAGCATATTCGAATACAGAAATCAGGGATTTCTACCTGAAGCGCTGGTGAATTATTTGGCCCTCATGGGCTGGTCTCCCGGGGACGATAGGGAGATATTATCGCTTGAGGAGATAATAAAATTATTCGATGTCAAGGATGTGAACAAAACCGGCGCAACATTTGATATGGATAAATTAAGCTGGATGAACGGACAATATATAAAAAATATGCCGCCCAAAGACTTGGATTCTAAAGTGACCAATTTTTTAAAAGAGGGAGATGTAATGGGGGGGGATATAGATAAAGAGAAATGGACTAAAATAATCAACATCTATAAATAACGATCCAGGACCTTAGAAGACTTCATTAGCGTGTATAAGATATTTTTTGACGACGAGATAGAATATGATGAAAAGGCTGTCGAAAAATATTTGAAAAGACCAAATTCTAAAGACATAATTACAAAGTGTAAAATGGTCTTAAGGGATCTCCTGAAATTTGACAAGATTTCGGTAGAAGATTCTTACAGGAAGTTGGCCGTCGAGCTCAAATTAAAACCGGCAGAGCTCATACATCCAACGCGAGTCGCGATAAGCGGAAAGACCGTTGGCGCAGGGCTATTCGATATGATGGAACTTTTGGGCCGCGAGAAGGTGCTTGA
>JACROW010000037.1 GCA_016214245.1 Candidatus Omnitrophota bacterium
CCAGCCTCCTGGCGGCTTCAGCCGCAACGAACCTATGGCTCGTCCCATGAAAGCCGTATCTTCTTATCCCGTATCTTTTATAAAACTTAATAGGGATGCCGTATAAAAAGGCCTGCGGCGGCATCGTCTGATGAAAAGACGTGTCGAAGACCGCGACTTGCGGGATGCCCTCTAAAATCTTTGAACATGCTTTTATGCCTAAAAGCGACGGCGGGTTGTGTAAAGGCGCCAGTTCACTATATTCCCCTATCTTATCGATAACTTTTTTTGTTATCAGCGTTGACCGCTTAAACTCCTCACCGCCATGAACCACCCTGTGGCCTATGCCCGTTATCTCATCCTTAGACTTTATGACGCCATGTCGTCCATGGGTCAACGTGCTGACGATAATCTTTATGGCGGCATAGTGGTCTTTGCAGGAAGAATTGGCCTGGCCTATCCGCTCAACAATCCCTTTTGCCAAAGATCGATTTAATCTTATATCGTATAACTCATATTTTGCGGAGGAGCTTCCGCAATTTATAACCAATATCAACATCAGGCCCTTAGCGCTGTAATTGCCACAGCATCGATGATATCTTCGGGACTACACCCTCTCGACAAGTCGCTGGCGGGTTTCGTAAATCCTAATAGGACAGGCCCGATCGCCCTTGCCCTGGCAAGCCTCTGAACCAACTTATATGATATGTTCCCTGAGTCGAGATTCGGGAATATGAGGACGTTGGCCCTGCCTGCGACCTCGCTCGTCGGGCATTTTATCTTCGCGACTTCGGGCACTATCGCACTATCCACCTGAAACTCGCCATCGATGATAAGCCCCGGGGATATCTCCTTCGCCGTTTTCACTGCCTCACGCACCTTTTCAACCAAAGGGCCCTTAGCGCTTCCTTTTGTTGAGTAACTTAAAATTGCTGCTCTCGGCGTTTTACCAACCAGCTGTTTGAAGAGGCCCGCTGACGACGCGGCTATCCCGGCGAGCTCTCTGGCATTCGGCTCCGGGTTCACACCGCAATCAGCAAATACGAAGACGCCGTCCTCGCCATAAGAGGAATCGGACACCACCATCAAAAATGCGCCGGAGACGACGCCTATAGACGCGTCTATAGGCAGGCACCTTAAGGCTGTCCTGAGGACATCCGGCGTCGTGTGGCTTGCGCCTGCGACGAGTCCGTCGGCATAGCCCTGTCTTGTAAGCATAGCGCCGAAAGTGACATAATCTTTCTCTACCGCCTCTTTGGCCTCCTCAAGTGTTATGCCCTTATGTTTCCTCAACTCGTAATATTCGGATATCAGCCTCTCCGTGTCTTTATGGCTTTCGGGATTAACCAGTTCAAGGTCTTTCAGGTTTTTGACCCTTATCTTTTTTACGATCTCTTCTTTCCCGATAAGGATGACCTTGGCTATTTTTTTATCTAAAATATAATCAACGGCCTCGAGAGTCCTATCGTCATTGCTTTCGGGAAGCGTTATCCTCTTGGGATTCCTGGAAGCTTTGTTTCTTATGTTATCGACGAGATTCTGCGGCATCTATTCAATGCGGTTATAGCGCTATCTTCTTAATTTCTTTATCAACAGCTCTTTCGTCTTTTTCGGGACGAACTTCCCGACATCCGCGCCGAGAGAGACCGCCTCTTTTATCAACTTACTCGATATATACGAATAGGATTCGTGCGGCATCAGGAATATCGTCTCGATATCACTCCTAAGCTTACGGTTCGTGAGCGCCATCTGGAACTCGAATTCGAAATCCGACAGCATCCTTAAGCCCCTTATCATCACATTGGCGCCTAAATTTTTAATATAATCCACGACGAGGCCGTCAAAATCATCCACTACGACATTCCTGATGCCTTTTACGGCGTCCTTCAGCATGCTGATCCTTTCATCGACGCTGAAGAGGGGCGTCTTATCCTCATTGTGTGCTATGGCAACTACGACCCTGTCGAATATCATGGATGCCCTCTTTATTATGTCGATATGGCCGTATGTGACCGGGTCGAATGTCCCGGGATATACCGCTATTTTTTTAACCCGCCTGGCCATCGTCTTCTTCCCTCGTAACCTTTCTATAAATAGAGATTATCGTATCTCCGTATCTTCTCTCTTTATCCCAAATAATATTATCTAAATCTAATATAATCATCTCTTTTTTAAAATATTCCGCTATGACCAACCCATGTTGGGACAATATATCATAAGCATTTATATTTATCAAGCATTTTTTGGCAAACCCCTTCTGATAAGGCGGATCCAGGAATATTATATCGAACTTCTCTTCCTGCCTTTCGAGCCTTGAGAGTATGCTCAGGGCATTGGCCCTGATTATCTCATACCGGGCGCCCGGTACGCCTAACGATTCGATATTGGTTCGTATGGTTTCAGTGCATCTGAAGTTATTATCAACGAAAGTCGCATGCCTGGCGCCTCTCGAGATTGCTTCAATGCCGAATGCGCCGCTCCCAGCGAATAGCTCCAGGACGTTTTTGTCGGTAACGTCGCCTATGAGATTGAAAACTGCTTCCCTGACCTTATCCTGCGTGGGCCTCAATCTTAAACCTTTCGGCATAAAAATTAATCTACTCCTGTATTCTCCCCCTATTATTCTCATCAATCGGCTATCCTACCTTTATCAAATCGAGCCTGCCCTTGAACCGCGACAGCAGATTCTCTTTTAATAACTTATGGTGCTCCTCGGCAAGGTTCGGGTCCTTCGCTATGAGGCCAAAGGCCTCTTTCCTCGCAACTTCCATTATATCAAAATCCTTCAGTATATTCCCGAATCTAATCTCGGGGAGGCCGTGCTGCCTAGTTCCGAAAAATTCGCCGGGGCCGCGAATATTCAGGTCCGCCTCCGCGATCTGGAAGCCGTCAAGCGTCTCCTCCAATGCCTTCAGGCGGTCTCTTGCCTCTTCGGTCCTCGGATTTGCCAGCAATATGCAGTAAGATTCATGGCCGCCCCTTCCCACCCTGCCTCGTAGTTGGTGCAATTGCGCCAAGCCGAATCTTTCCGCATTCTCGATTAACATTACGGTGGCATTAGGAATATCAATGCCGACCTCAATGACTATCGTCGAGACCAAAACCTTTATCTTCCCCTTCTTAAAATCCTTCATCACCTTCTCTTTTTCCCTGGAACTCATCCTGCCATGCAAAAGGCCAACCTCGTAATCAGGAAATACGTCGCTCTTCAATTTTTCATACACCTCTTCTGCCCCTACACCCTTTACCCTATACCCTGCACCCTTTTCTATCAATGGGCACACGACGTACGCCTGTCTTCCCTTGTTCAGTTCCTCTTTTATAAAATTATATACCTCGCCCCTCTTCTCCTCCTCAACCAGATACGTTGTGATGGGCCTCCTCCCCTTAGGCATCTCTTTGATTATCGAGATATCGAGATCGCCATAAACCGTGAGTGCCAGGGTCCTCGGGATTGGCGTCGCTGTCATGACCAGGACGTGCGGATTATATCCTTTCTGTCTTAAGGCGGCCCTTTGAGTAACTCCGAACTTATGCTGTTCGTCTATTACTACCAGGCCCAACCTTTTGAACTCGACCGCCTCCTGTATAATCGCATGTGTTCCGACGACAATGTTTATCCTGCCTTCCCTGATTTCTGAATATATCTTATCCCTCATCTTTGGGTCGATACCGTGGATAAGTAAAACTATATTGATGCCGAGCGGCATCAACAGTTCGCTTAAGCCTATAAAATGCTGCCTTGCCAGAACCTCTGTCGGCGCCATCAAGACGCCCTGAAAGCCATTCTGAACCGCCAAGACAAGCGCATAACTTGCCACAACGGTCTTACCGCTTCCCACATCGCCTTCTATTAATCTATTCATCGGCCGGCCTGAAGAGAGGTCGCGTTCTATGTCTGAAACGGCCTTTTTCTGTCCTTCTGTCAATTCGAAAGGTATCGTCTTCGTGAAAGAGTCTATAAGCCCGCCGGCCAGGCTGAATGTAAAGGCGGATTCTTCGAATTTCACATCTTTCTTTTTTATCGCGAGGGCGAGCTGCAGCATAAAAAATTCCTCGAAGACGATCCTTCTATATGCCTTTTCAAGATTATCGAAGCTTACTGGAAAATGTATATTCCTTACCGCGAATTTTATGTCGACGACTTTCGCGCGGGCGATGAGATATGAAGGCAGCCTCTCAATCAAGGATTTACTGTAATTCATTATGGCGAGGAAGGCTAAGCTTCTCAAATACCTCTGGGTCAATTGTCCTGTCAAAGAATACACTGGCACGATCCTTCCGATATTGATGGAATCCTTCTCGCCTGTCTTCAAGACTTCATATTCCGGCTGGACTATCTGAAGCTTATCATACATCTCAACCTTGCCGTATATTATCACCCTCTGGCCCTTTCTCAAATAATCTTTTAAATACGGCTGATTGAACCAGACAGCGTGGATGAACCCGATCTGGTCTGTTATGGCTATTTGAAATATCGGCATGCCGGTCTTTGTCAGCCGGGAGCTTAAGGTGATTATCTCGCCCTGAACGGTCTGATGCTCTCCGACCTTCAGCTCTTTTATCGAAGTGAACCTGGAGCGGTCGTCATACCGGGTCGGAAGATAATATAATATATCCTCAACGGTATGTATGCCGAGCCTGGTTAGATACTCGCCCTTCCTCGGCCCTACTCCTTTAATATACCTGACCGGTGTCTTTAATATATTTTTTTCTTGCATCTATTAGAAGCCTGTGTTAACATACCCGCTTATGTCGAAGATATGTGCGATATGCGGTAAAAAACCGGTTGCGGGCAGAACCATCGTCCGCCGCGGCATGGCCAAGAAGAAAGGCGGAGTCGGCCAAAAGATAACCGGCATCACCCCGCGAAGATTCCTGCCAAATTTAAAGACCATCCATGCGCTCATTAACGGCGTCCCGAAGAAAGTGCGCGTCTGCGTCAAATGCCTCAAGGCCGGTAAGGTTGTAAAGGCAGTATAATTCTAACACGCCTCGCCAAATTTTTCAATATGCTGGATAATGAGGAAATCTGCTTTCCTAAAACATCAACAAAACTTGACAAAAAAGAAAATACCTGCTATACTTTATACTATGCACGTAGGCGAGATCATACGCAGATTGAGGAAAGAGAGGAAGATGACTCTCCTCGAGTTGTCGCAAAAATCCGGCGTCGCGCTGGCCACTCTAAGCAGGATGGAGAACGGGAAGATGACCGGTACCTTGAACTCGCACATGAGGATCGCTGATACCCTCCAGATAAATCTGCCGGACCTGTATAAAGAGCTCTCGCTCAGCAGAAAGGCTATCGAGGTGCAGACAAAAAGAGCCAGGACCGATGTCTTCGTCCATGACAGAAGCTCCTCTTCCGAGATGCTGGCGCCTAAGGTCCTGAATAAGAAGATGATGCCAATATTGATTAAGATAAATAAAGGAGGCTCAACCCATAAGGAAGAGACGAAAGTAGGGGTTGAGAAATTCGTATATGTTCTTGACGGAAGGATCGAAGCAAATATAGGTGAGGAAAAATACAATTTGACCAGAGGCGATACATTATATTTCGAGTCATCCCTTACGCATCATTTCAAAAATATCGGC
>JACROW010000047.1 GCA_016214245.1 Candidatus Omnitrophota bacterium
TGGCGTCCCGCTTGAATTGGCAAGGGAGTGTATGCGCGTGGCCGCTCATAAAATCCCGTTTCGAACGAGATTCATCACAAGGACCTAAAAGCTTATGATAAAAGCCAACGAACTACGCAATATGACTATCGATGAGATAAGGCAAAAAACAGAATCTCTTAAGAAAGAGCTTTTCAGCGCGAGGACCGAGGCCTTGTCCGGGAGGATAGAGAAACCGCACAGGATAAGCGACATCAGGAAGGACATCGCGAGGTGCGAGACCATTATGAAGGAGAAGGCGAATGCCAGATGATTTGAGGCACAAACGGAAAGAGCGTATCGGCGTTGTCGTAAGCGACAAGATGGACAAGACGAGGACCGTGAGGGTAGATTGGGTCACGCACCATCCGGTTTATAAGAAGATACTCCGGCGGGAAACTAAGTTTAAGGTCCACGACGAGAAGAATATCGCGAAGGCAGGAGACACGGTAAGGATCCAGGAGACGAGGCCCATCTCCAAGACGAAACGGTGGAGATTGGTAGAGGTCATAAAAAAATAGATAGCGTATTTATGGTCAGAATGAGAACGATATTGGATGTGGCTGATAACACCGGTGCAAGGCGCGCATCCTGCATAGGCGTCATAGGAAGGGGAAACAGACGATATGCCGATATAGGCGATATCGTGACCTGCAATGTAAAAGAGGCGACACCGGACGCGATAGTGAAAGAGCATGAAGTGGTGAGGGCCGTCGTAGTGAGGACAGCGTTTCCGATCAAAAGGCCTGACGGCAGTATCCTAAGATTTGACAGGAACGCGGTCGTCATAATCGACAACCAGCTCAACCCGCGCGGGACGAGGGTATTCGGCCCCGTTGCGAGAGAGCTTCGAGATAAGAATTTTATGAAGATAATTTCGTTAGCGCCTGAAGTGATATAGAGGTAAAAGGTGAATAAGGTAAAGAAGAATGATACAGTATACGTTTTAGCGGGCAGGGATAAAGGCAAGACCGGCAGGGTATTCATGGTCTTTCCGGAAAAGGACCGGGCATTAGTCGAAGGGATAAACTATGTCAAGAGGCACACGCGGAAGACTCAAGCCGACCAACAGGGAGGGATCATTCAAAAAGAAAGCCCGATTCACATATCAAATGTCGCCCTTTTTTGTAAGACCTGTAAAAAGCCGGCATCCGTTGGGATAAATATTTTAGCGGACGGGACGAAGTCGCGGTATTGTAAAAGATGTAGCGAGGCTATTTAATTAATTTATGGCAACACCTAGATTACTCGAGAGATATAGAAACGAGATTGTGCCTGAACTGGCGAAGAGATTCAATTATAAGAATAGATTAGAGGCCCCAAGGCTCGATAAGATAGTTGTAAATATCGGCCTGGGTGAGGCGACCCAGGACATAAAATTGTTGGAGGCAGCCCAGCACGAGCTCGCTCTCATAACCGGCCAGAAGCCTGTTGTCACGAGGGCAAAAAAGGCCATCGCGAATTTCAAGATAAAGAAGAACTCGGCCATAGGCTGCAAGGTCACGTTGAGAAGGGCGATGATGTATGAGTTTCTGGACAGGCTCATCTCAATAGCGATCCCGAGGATAAGAGATTTCAGGGGCCTTGCCCCTGATTCCTTTGACGACAGAGGAAATTACTCATTCGGCCTGAATGAGCAGATGATATTTACGGAGGTCGATCTGGATAAAGTGATGAAGACGCATGGCATGGATATAACGATAGTTACCAACGCGAAGACGAAGGAGGAGGCATTCGAGCTCCTAAAGCTATTGGGCATGCCTTTTACAAAAAGATAGGAGAGTTCGCGAAAGAAGATGGCGAAACAGTCGCTCATAATAAAATCACAAAGGCCTCCGAAATTTAAGGCCAGACGTCATAATAGATGCAAGCTCTGCGGCAGGCCCCGCGGGTACTTACGAAGGTTTCAGCTTTGCAGAATCTGCTTCAGAGAGCTGGCATCGCGGGGAGAGATACCAGGCGTGGTGAAGGCAAGCTGGTAGCGGAAACGACGGTAACAACTTACGTCAGCCTTCGGCTTCCGTAAGTTGTGGGCTCATTTAAGAAGGAGAGATTGGATAGATGGCAGTGACCGACACAGTAGCGGATGCGCTCACTATAATCCGGAACGCGAGCTCCGCAAAAAAAGATGTCGCTGAAGTGAAGAATTCACGGCTTACGGAAGCGATCTTGAAGATATTGAAAAAAGAGAAGTTCATATCGAATTATAAAGAGATAAAAGATTCAAAACAGGGAATCTTACGGGTATATCTTAGATATGGACAAGACGGCTCTCCGGCTATCCTCGGGATAAAACGGGTATCAAAGCCGGGATTGAGAATCTATAAAAAAGCGGATTCTCTTCCAAAGGTATATGGCGGGTTGGGGGTGGCTGTCATTTCAACCTCCAAGGGATTGATGACAGACGCCGAAGCGCGCGAAAAAAAGGCTGGCGGCGAAGTCATCTGTTATATATGGTGAGGACGATATAGATGTCAAGGATAGGAAAGAAGGCAATAGAGATACCGGCTGGCGTCAAGGTCAATATTTCCGGAACGACTATAACTGTTGAAGGGCCGAAGGGAAGTTTGAGCTACACCGCATCGGAACGCTTCAAGGTTGAGACGAAGGATAACAAAATTTCTGTAACCCGGCCTTCCGACGAAAAACAGGATAAGGCAACGCATGGTTTAATAAGGAGCCTCATCAATAATATGGTCATAGGCGTTACAAGAGGCTATGTAAAGGAGCTCGAGATTTCAGGTGTGGGGTTCAAGGCACAGGTGCAGGGCAAGGTCCTGAATCTGCAGCTGAGCTATACGCATCCGATAAACTATAACATCCCGGAGGGCATAACGGTAGAAACTCCGAAGGCGAATCTCATCACCGTAAAGGGCATAGACAAGATGAAGGTTGGAGAGGTTGCTGCAGAGATAAGGGAATTTTATAGGCCTGAGCCCTATAAAGGAAAGGGCATAAAATATGCCGGCGAATATGTAAGGCGAAAGGCAGGCAAGGCTGTAGCCGGCGCCGGCGCGCCCGGCACATAAGAGGCTCGAAAATCCATGAAGAGATGGATAAGGTTAAAGGGCAGGGAAAGAAGGCGTAAGATCATAAGAAAGAAGATCCACGGATCTACCGATACGCCCAGATTGAACGTATATAGAAGCCTTAAACACATCCATGCCCAGCTTATAGATGATTCAAAAGGAGAGACGGTCCTTTCGTTATCGACAAATTCTCCTGATCTGAAAGAAAGAGTTAAGAATGATGGCGGCAATATTAAGGGCGCCGGCCTAGTGGGAGAAGCGCTGGCCGATTTATGTAAAAAGAAGGGTATAAAAAAGGTGGTATTCGATAGAGCGGGTTATCATTATCACGGACGGGTGAAGGCATTAGCAGAGGCAGCACGTAAAGGCGGATTGGAATTTTAACGAAACGAGGAAGCAGTGCGAGATATTAAAAAGGAAAATAAAGATGAAGGTTTCATAGAGAAGGTCGTGAGCATAAAGAGGGTCGCGAAGGTCGTGAAAGGCGGCCGCAGGTTTTCCTTCAACGCGCTCGTTGTGGCAGGCGATGGCAACGGTACGGTTGGCCTTGGTTTTGGAAAGGCAAACGAGGTATCTGACGCCATACGGAAGGGCCTGAATGACGCAAAGAAGAATTTTTTCAAAGTCCCGATAAAAGGGACGACGATTCCACACGAGATAATCGGCCATTTCAAGGCCGCAAAGGTGCTTTTAAAACCGGCAAGCGAGGGCACTGGCGTAATCGCAGGCGGGGCTGTCAGGGCACTATGCGAGGCGAGCGGCATAAAAGATATACTGACAAAAAGTTTAGGCTCCGACGCCGCCTTGAATGTATCAAAGGCAGCGATAGACGGGCTGAAGCACCTGCGGACCGAGAGGGCATTGTCCAGAGAGTCGTGCAGGGGACGCAAGGGCGCATTGAAGCGCTCAGGAAGGACTACGAGGCCGGGTTTTGAGGGCGGCCAGATGCCGCTCATCAGACGCATCCCTAAAAGGGGATTCAACTGTCCGTTTCGAAATATTTATCAAATAGTCAATCTCGATTCCCTAAATCGGTTTAAAGCGAATTCAACAGTGGGGCCGGATGATTTTAAAAACGCGGGTTTGATCGGCACTGAAAAGGGGATGGTTAAAATTTTGGGTGATGGAAAATTGACCAAGGTCCTGACGGTGAAGGCGCATAAGATTTCCGGAAGCGCTAAACGAAAGATAGAAGAGGCTGGATCGCGGTTCGAGCCGATTCAACCGGGAGTCCAAACAGGAGCCCAAAAGACAGATGCTTGAAGCTTTTGTAACTATATTAAAGATACCGGACTTACGCAAGAAGGTCCTCTTTACGTTCGGTCTAATCGCCGTTTACAGGATAGGCACCTATATCCCTACACCCGGCATAGACGGCGCAAAATTGGCGCAGTTCTTCGCCAACCTGGCGAGAAGCCAGGGAGGGGCGTTGTTCGGCATAATGAACATGTTCTCCGGAGGCGCCATATCGAGACTCACTATATTTGCGCTTGGGATAATGCCTTATATATCCGCCTCTATAATACTTCAGCTTCTGACGGCTGTGATACCGGCGCTTGAAAGGCTTGCGAAAGAAGGCGAGGTTGGCCACAAGAAGATCATACAGTATACGAGGTACGGGACGATAATATTGTCTGTCATTCAATCTTTCTTCATAGCATTATGGCTGGAGAATCCAGCAAGATTTCAAGGGCTCGAGATCGTCCAGTTTCCGGGCTGGTCCTTCAGGATATTGACGGTCATAACCTTAACCAGCGGAACCGCATTTATAATGTGGCTTGGCGAACAGATCCAGGAATACGGCATAGGCAATGGAATGTCTTTGATAATAACCGCCGGTATAGTGTCGAGGATACCGACGGCGCTCTATCAGTTATACGCCTTATTCTCTCCTTTTGCCCCAGAGAAAGCGCAGCTTGATCCGTTCACGCTCATACTTATGGTTGTCATGCTCATCGCGGTCGTTGTTGCTGTTATAGTCGTGACTCAAGGGCAGAGAAAGATCCCGATACAATACGCCAAGCGCGTCGTCGGAAGAAAGGTCTATGGCGGCCAATCGACGTTTTTGCCTTTAAGCGTCAACCAGGCAGGCGTCATACCCATAATATTTGCCCAAAGCATAATACTTTTTCCCGCAACTATAGCGGGTTTTATCCCGAGCCATGGCTTCCAAAAGTTTGCCCAGATGCTTACAAGAGGAGAATGGGTATATAACAGCTTGTATGCGCTCATGATAATGTTCTTCTCATATTTTTACACAGCGATAACGTTCAATCCGATTGACATAGCAGACAATATGAAGAAATACGGGGGGTTCGTCCCGGGGATAAGGCCGGGCAGACAGACCGCAGAATACATGGACTTCATAATGACGAGGATAACATTTCCAGGCGCGATATTTTTAGCAGTCATTGCAGTACTGCCAAGCATAATATCCGGATGGCTCAAGATTCCGTATCTTGTGGCAAGTTTCTTCGGCGGGACAGGGCTTTTGATAATAGTCGGCGTCATGCTGGATACGATGAAACAGATCGAGTCGCATCTTTTGATGAGGCACTACGAAGGATTCATGACGAGGGGCAGGCTTAAAGCCCGTCGGTGAAGAAAAGGGCGCATAAAAGTTGAGGCTGATACTATTAGGGCCGCCAGGCGCAGGCAAAGGCACGCAGGCGATAGTTCTTTCTAAAAAATATGGTATTCCGCACATCTCTACAGGAGATATCTTGAGGGAGGCTGTAAAAAAGGATCTGCCGTTGGGGAAGAAGGCAAGGAGTTTTATGGAAAAAGGCGAGCTCGTTCCCGACGAGATAGTGACAGGGATCATCGTCGAACGCCTGAAGATTGATGATGCCAAAAAAGGCTTCATCCTGGACGGATTTCCAAGGACCTTGAAGCAGGCGCAGGCCCTGGATGAGGCCCTGAAGAAGGAATCTATCTATATAGATCTTATCTTATATTTTGAGACATCTCCTGAAGTCGCCATAGCGAGGCTATCCGGAAGAAGGGTCTGTAAAGTATGCGGATACAATTATCATATAAAAAATATCCCTCCTAAGAAGACGGGCATCTGCGACCAATGCGGCGGGGGACTGTTCCAAAGGCCCGATGATAAGGAAGAGACCGTAAGGAATAGGCTTAAAGTATATGAGGATCAGACAAAACCATTGGTTGATTACTATATTAAAGAAGGGATATTGAGGAAGGTCTCCGGCGACCTCGACGTTAAAGAGCTGTTCCACAGGTTCTTTCTAAGATATTCGCCGAAGCGAAGCTGGTATGATAGTCTTAAGAAGCGATGAAGAGATAGGCTCGATACGAAGAGCTGGTCAGATTGTCGCTTCAACGCTGGCTAAACTGAAAAGATTCGCCAGGGCCGGGATCGAGACCAAAGAGCTTGACGCAATAGCGCGGGAAGAGATACTGAAAGAGAACGGCTATCCGGCCTTTAAGGATTATAAAGGCTTCCCGGGAAATATATGCATATCCTTAAACGAGGTGGTCGTTCACGGCATACCTTCAGCGAGGCGGATTAAATCAGGCGATATAATCAGCATAGATATCGGTGTAAAATTTAAAGACTACTTCGCTGACGCAGCCATAACGATCGGTGTAGGTCAGATCAGTCCGGAAGCCGGAAGGCTTATAGAGGCCACTGAAAAGGCCCTCTATGCAGGGGTTGCCAACGCAAGGCCAGGCAACAGGCTCTATGATATTTCATCTGCAATTCAGAATATTGCGGAATCGAACGGGTTCAGTGTCGTGAGATCCTTTGTCGGGCACGGCATAGGATTGAGGCTTCATGAGGAGCCGGAGATACCAAATTTCGGAAAACAAGGCTCAGGGCCAAGACTGGAAAAGGGAATGGTCCTGGCGATAGAGCCCATGGTTAACACCGGCACCTATGAAGTTGAGATATTGGCCGATGGATGGACCGCTGTGACAAAGGATAGGAAACTCTCGGCCCATTTCGAACATACTATAGCGATAAGAGACGGAGACGCCGAGATTTTAACCGAATTATGAGTCCTAAGGAAGAAGCGATAACAGTCGAGGGCAAGGTTTTGGAGACTCTGCCGAACGCAATGTTCAGGGTGGAGCTTCCAAACGGCCATAAGGTTCTGGCACATGTCTCAGGCAAGATGCGGATGAATTTTATAAGGATACTGCCGGGGGACACAGTCACGTTGGAGCTTTCGCCATACGACCTTTCGAGGGGAAGGATAATTCGTCGGGAGAGATGATATGAAGGTGAGATCCAGCATACGAAAGATCTGCGCAAAGTGCAAGGTCGTGCGTCGAAAAGGCACGCTTATGATAATTTGCCAGAATCCGAAACATAAACAGCGTCAGGGATAGGAGGGGAGAGTGCCGAGGATTGTGGGTGTTGATATTCCGAAAGAGAAAAGGATGGAGTTGGCGTTGACTTACCTATACGGGGTCGGCAGGACCCTCTCCAACAAGATTTTAAAAGTTGCGAATATAAGCCCTGACAAACGGGCGAAGGATTTGACCGAGGAAGAAGTGGCGAGATTATCGTCCATTCTTCAGAAGGATTATAAGATCGAGGGCGATTTGAGGCGGGAGATGGCCGCCAATATCAAGCGCCTGAGAGATATAGGAAGTTACAGGGGCCTGCGCCATAAAAGGGGTTTGCCGGTTAGAGGGCAAAGGACAAGGACGAACGCCAGGACCAGAAAAGGGCCCAGAAAGACTGTGGGCGTCGTCAGGCAGAAGGCGGAAAGGATAAGACCAGGTGGCGGAGAAGAAAAGCAAGTTCAAAAAAAGTAAGAAGCAGGTGCGGGCTGCGCCAAGCGGCATAGCCCATATATTAGCGACTTTTAACAATACCATCGTTACGATAGCGGACAAGGAAGGCAATGCTATAACATGGGCCTCGACAGGAAGCTCAGGGTTCAAGGGTTCGAAGAAATCGACCCCTTTTGCCGCCGGGATAGCCGCAGAAAACGCGGCGCGGAAGGCCCTGGAGCGCGGGGTTAAAGAGGTTGAGGTCTATGTGAAAGGCCCTGGTGCAGGAAGAGAGTCGGCGATAAGGTCTATACAGGCGGCAGGGATTACGATAAGGGCCATCCGCGACGTTACACCCATACCGCATAACGGCTGCCGGGCACAGAAGCGGAGGAGAGTATAATGGCAAGATATACCCGCCCATCATGCAGGCTGTGCAGACGGGAAAAGATAAAGCTATTCCTGAAGGGGACGAAATGCGAGACCGACAAGTGCCCTGTATCGAGAAGGACTTATCCGCCGGGCCAGCATGGTCAGGTCCGGAAGAAGGTATCCGATTACGGGCTTCAGCTGAGAGAGAAACAAAGGGTTAAAAGGATATACGGTGTTTTGGAAAAACAGTTTAAGCATTACTTCAAGATAGCGGAGCACGCAAAAGGCGTCACGGGCCTTACCCTTTTACAGCTTCTCGAAAGAAGATTGGACAATATCGTATTTAGAATGAATCTCGCCACTTCAAGGCCGCAGGCTCGACAGCTTGTCCAGCACGGATTCGTTTATATAATTAATAAAAGGGTGGACATCCCGTCTTATACAGTGAAACTAGGAGATGAAGTATCGGTCAAGGTAAAAGAGCCTGTGATGAAACGGCTGGCAGAGACCCAGGAGATTCTTAAAGGGCGGGCTGTACCCAAATGGATAGAGCTCGACGCCAAAAATCTTAAGGCGAAGGTCGCGGCCCTGCCGACGAAAGAGGATGTCGGATTCCCGATTCAAGAGCAACTGATCGTTGAATTGTACTCGAAGTAACGAAACCCTAACGATATTATAAGGAGAGGCGATATGGGTATTAGCATGAAGAATTTCGAGATGCCAAAGAAACTTTCGTTGGATGAGGAAAGCTATACGCCGACATACGGCCGTTTCATAGCGGAGCCGTTTGAGCGGGGGTACGGCACGACCCTCGGCAACTCATTGAGAAGGGTGCTCATCTCTTCAATAGAAGGCGCTGCCGTTACAAGTCTTAAGATACACGGCATACAGCATGAATTCTCCGCGATAAAAGGCGTCATCGAAGACGTCCCACAGATAATACTGAACATAAAGAAACTGGTTTTGAAGTCGCATTTTAAGACGCCAAAACCGATGTATATAGACGTGGAGAAGAAAGGTGAAGTGACGGCTAAAGATATAAAGACCGATGAGACCGTGGAGATCGTCAACCCGAACCTTCATATCGCGACCCTCTCGAAAAATGTCAATCTGAAGATAGAGATGGAGGTTGCCCGCGGCAGGGGTTACGTGCCTGCCGAGAGGAACAAGAAGGAGAATCAGCCGATAGGGGTGATAGCCATAGATTCGATCTTCACGCCTGTGAAAAAAGTGAATTTCTATGTCGAGAATACGAGGGTCGGACAGATAACGGATTACGATAAGCTTATTTTAGAGACCTGGACAAACGGCGCCATCGACCCCAAAGAGGCGCTTTTATACGCATCCAATATATTGCAGAGGCATCTCGATATCTTTGTGGGCTTCGGAAAGCTTCCCGAAGAGGAAGAGGTGCTTGAGGAGACCGAAGAGCAGAGGCTGTTAAAAGAAAAGCTGAAACTGCCCATTTCAGAATTGGAGCTTTCGGTAAGGAGTTCGAACTGCCTTAGAGAGGCGAAGATAAAGACGATCGGCGATCTCGTCAAGAAGACGGAACTCGAGATGCTGAAATACCGCAACTTCGGCAAGAAGTCCCTGGCGGAGATTAATAAGATATTGACAGGCATGGGCCTGTCGTTAGGCATGAAGATGAGCGGAGAAAAAGAGAAGGAAGAGGAAAAGAAGTCGAAATAATATGAGACACAGGAAGCGACGCACAAAACTCAGCATGATGACCGCCCATAGAAAGGCCACCATCCGGAATATGGTGAAGAGCCTCTTTATACACCAAAAGATCGAGACGACACTGCGCCGGGCAAAAGAGGCCAGACGCCTAGCCGAGCATATCATCACCTTAGGGAAATCCGACAACAACGCATCGCGTAGACGCGCATACTCTATGCTCACCGATAGAGACCTGGTGACGAGGTTATTCAAGGAGATCGCCCCGCTTTTCAAGGAGCGGAATAGCGGATTCACCCGCATCATACCGCTTAGATCCAGACGCGGTGACGGTGCAGCTTTGGCCATCCTCGAACTGACAGAGAAGAAGATCGTTGAGAAGAAGCCGAAGGCGAAGAAAGAGAAGGCAGGGAAGGCCGCGGAAGGGAAGAAAGCGCCGGAAGCGAAAGGTGACAAGGCTGTCGAAACTAAGAAGGCGGAGCCTACGGCTACGACTATAACTAAGACAATGCCGACCCTCGAGGAAGAGAAGAGGGCTGAGAAGGCAAGGTCTGAGGATAAAAGAATAGGAGACAAGAAGAATTTCTTAAAGAATTTAAGAGGCTTCTTCCGCAGAAAAACAGACATGTAGATATCATTAATACCAACTTCCACCCCGGATGTGGCCTTGGCGGCCACCTCCGGGGTTTGTTTTTTTCGGGTATTTTTTAATTGTTTTATATTATATGATAATATTACCACTTATGGAAGGGAAGACGATTTTATGCGATTAGCGAAAAGGGTGTCGGGAATAGCCCCCTCAGCCACACTTGAGATAACGGCAAGAGCCAAAAAGATGGCCAAAGAGGGGCGGGATATAGTGAATTTCGGGGCAGGTGAGCCTGATTTCGATACCCCGGACCACATAAAGGATGAGGCGATAAAGGCCATAAAAGAGGGCTTCACGAAATACACGCCGTCGAGCGGCATTCCGGAGCTAAAAAGTGCCATCGCGCAGAAGTTCAAGAGAGATAATGGGGTCGATTATTCTCCGTCCCAGATAGTGGTGTCGAACGGCGCAAAGCACGCTCTCTATAATATATTGCAGACCATCTGTGAATCCGGCGATGAGGTTATCATACCGTCGCCATATTGGCTGAGCTATCCGGAGATGGTCAGGATGGCTGGAGCTAAAGCGATATTCATAAAGACGAAGATTGGGAATAATTTTAAGGCGGATGAAAAAGAATTGGCATCCAAGATCACCGGGAGGACCAGGGCCCTCATTTTGAACAGCCCCTCCAACCCTACGGGCTCCGTCTACAACATGGATGAGTTGAAGGCGATAGCGAGGCTGGGTGTAAAATACAAATTTTTTGTTATTAGCGACGAGATATACGAAAAGTTGATCTACGATGAAAACAAGCACATCTCGATAGCGTCTTTGGGAAAAGATATATATGATCTGACGATCACGGTTAACGGCGTCTCGAAGAGTTATTCCATGACCGGCTGGAGGATAGGATATGCAGCCGGACCGAAAGAGGTGATGGATGCAGTCGCGAATTTACAGAGCCACTCCACCTCGAATCCTTCTTCCATTGGTCAGAAGGCGGCCTTGGCAGCGCTCACCGGAGACCACGCCTGCGTGGAGAAGATGAAGGCAGAATTTGAAAAACGGCGGGCATTTATGAACATGCGGTTACGGATGAAGCGAGCCTGGCGGTAGTGCCGGGTGAGCCCTTCGGCGATAAGTTCTCAATGCGCCTAAGCTTTGCTGCGAGCGTGGAGACTATTAAAAAGGGGCTAGATAGATTGGAGGAGTGGGTCAAGAGACATGGGTAAAACGATAGCGGAGAAGATATTATCAAATCATTCCGGCAAGGATCTGAAGGCCGGCGATATAGCGGTCTGCGATATCGATTTTTGTTTCGGCCAGGATGGGACGAGCTCGATCATCATCGACAGCTTTAAGAAGCTCGGCGTAAAGACGGTATTTGACAAATCAAAATTTTATATGGTTATCGACCACAGTTCGCCGAGCCCGAACATAGGCACCTCGGAGATCCACAAGAAGATGAGAAAGTTTGCCAGTGACTTCAATCTCGGTCTCTATGATATAGGCTGCGGTGTATGCCACCAGGTCATTCCCCAAAAGGGCCATATCACATGCGGCGACTTATGTATTGGCGCAGATTCTCACACCTGCACCTACGGCGCCATAAACGTATTTTCTACGGGGGTTGGCTCGACCGATCTGGCGATAACACTGGCGAGCGGAAAAAACTGGTTCAGGGTCCCCGAGACGATCAAGGTTATCGTAAAGGGAAAACCTCCTAAAGGTGTGTATTCAAAGGATATCACTCTAAGCATAATAAAGGATATAGGCGCTAACGGCGCAACCTATAAGGCTATCGAATTTTATGGCGAGGCCATATCGGGTTTGAGCGTTGACGCCCGTTTCACCATAACGAACATGGCGGTAGAGATGGGAGCCAAGGTCGGTCTGATGGAGGCGGATAAGAAGGTATTGAAATGGGTATCGGAACACTCGAGCGGGAAAGAGCCTAAACCGGTGGCCGCGGATCCTGATGCAAAGTACATCCTGATTAAAGAGTATGATATCTCTAGTTTATCGCCTAAGGTCGCTAAGTGAAGATAAACGAGGCATACCTGGGGACCTGCAGCAATGGCAGGCTCGAGGATTTGGAGATAGCGGCGAGGATACTGAAAGGCAATCCTGTCCATCCGGACGTAGAGTTCATCATAGCGCCTGCCTCCCGCGAGATATATCTACAGGCTGTTAAAAAGGGGTTAATAGAAATTTTTGTAGATTCCGGATGCGTTGTGGTCGGGGCAGGCTGCGGGCCCTGCGTCGGGACTCATAACGGCATACCGGCAGACAACGATCGTATCATCTCCACCGCGAACAGGAATTTCAAGGGCCGGATGGGAAATCCGAATGCCTTTATATACCTTGCCAGTCCGGCAACGGTTGCCGCATCAGCGATAAAGGGCACTATCGCCGACCCCAGAAGCTATAGAAAGAGGCTATGAAGCACTTCGCGCGAAGATTAAAAATCATGGACAATATAAATACCGATTATGTCATCTCCGGCAGGTATAAATTTAAGATACAGGATCCGAAAGAGCTGGCAAAGCACATATTTGAGGATCTGGACCCGGATTTTGCTTCGCGGGTAAAACGGGGAGATATTCTGGTGGCTGGGGAGAATTTCGGCTGCGGATCCTCGAGGGAGCAGGCGCCTCAGGCATTGAAGCAGGCCGGGTTCCATGCCATCGTGGCCAAAAGTTACGCGAGGATATTCTACAGGAATGCGTTTAATATAGGGCTTTTGCTCGTAGAATGCGATACAGATTTCATTGACGATGGCGATGAGCTGGAATTGGATATCGGAAAAGGGAAGCTTAAGGTTGTGGGAAAGGGTTTAATCCTGGATATAAAACCCCTGCCTTTTATGATGAAGAGATTGCTCGAGGACGGCGGGGTGATAGAGCATTTCAGGAAACACGGGGGGTTCAAGTTTTGAATAAATATAAGATAACTCTCATACCCGGTGACGGCGTTGGGCCCGAACTGACTGATTCTGCAAAAAGATGCTTAGAGGCGCTGGATATCAAGATAGAGTGGGATATCGTAGAGGCCGGAGAATCCGCCATCGAAAAATATAAGACTCCGTTACCGGAACGCGTCTTGTCATCGATTAAAAAGAATGGCCTTGCGCTAAAAGGGCCGATAACGACTCCCGTTGGAACGGGTTACAGAAGCGTTAATGTCGAATTGCGGAAGGCGCTTGATCTATATGCCTGCTTAAGGCCGTGTAAAAGCTATAAGGGAGTCCGTTCGCGATACAAGGATATAGATCTCGTAATCGTGAGAGAGAATACAGAAGACCTTTATGCGGGGATAGAATTTGAAGGAGGTTCAAAAGACGCGAAATCGGTGATAAAGCTTTTGGCCGCCTTAAGCAAGAAGAGGATAAGGCCTGTCTCGGCGATCAGCATAAAATCCATCTCGCGGGAGGCAACAGAAAGGATAGCAAGATACGCATTCGAATACGCCGTAAAAAATAATAGAAGAAAGGTGACAGCGGTCCACAAGGCCAACATAATGAAATATACCGATGGCCTATTTTTAGAGGCCGCCCGTGAAGTTAGTAAATCATATGAAGGCAGGATAGAGTTCGAGGACAGGATCGTCGACAATATGTGCATGCAGATCGTTCAGAAACCAGAAGAGTATGATGTGCTTCTTCTGCCGAACCTGTATGGGGATATAATATCAGATCTGGCGGCCGGCCTCGTCGGGGGCTTAGGTCTAGCTCCGGGCGCAAACATCGGAGACAACATAGCTGTATTCGAGCCGACCCATGGTAGCGCGCCTAAGTACAAAGGCTTGAATAAAGTGAATCCGACAGCGATAATCCTATCCTGCGTTATAATGTTAAAGTATCTCGGCGAAGACGGTCAGGCAAAAAGGCTGGAGGCGGCGGTATCTTCGGTCATTGAAGAAGGCAGGTCTGTCACCTATGACCTGAAAGAGGACAGGCGCGATCCTACAGCAGTTGGAACGAGCCAGATGACCGATGCTATAATCCAAAATTTACGATGAAGGTCTCTATAATAGGCGCAGGCGCAGTCGGCGCTACGGTCGCGATGAGGGTTGTAGAGAGCGGATTGGCCGATGTTGTATTGTTGGATGTGCTTAATAACGTCGCTTGCGGAAAGTCGCTTGACATTCTCGATGCGGCGCCGATCATAGGACACGAGAAGTCCATAATAGGGACCGACGATTATAATCAGATAAAATCTTCCGATATTGTCGTTATAACAGCAGGCCTCGCTCGGAAACCCGGGATGACCAGGGAAGAGCTGATAGCCAAGAACGCAGGAATAGTCCGCGAGGTTTCAGGCAATATAAAGATCCATGCCCCGTCCTCGATCGTGATAGTTGTAACAAATCCTTTAGATTCAATGACTTATCTTACCTATAAAACGACCGGTTTTAAAAGGCAGAAGGTATTCGGCATGGCAGGCGTTTTAGATGGTTCTCGTTTCGTCCAATTAATATCAGAAGAGATGAAGGTCAAACGCTCCTCCGTAGAGACTTATATCCTGGGAAGCCATGGTGATAGCATGGTTCCGCTCCTCTCGCATACCCGCGTTTCCGGAAAGCCTATTGAAAAAGTCCTATCTAAAGATAGGCTCGAGGCCATTATAAAACGGACGTGCGATAGGGGGATGGAGATCGTCTCGTTACTTGGGACAGGCAGCGCCTGTTATTCTCCCAGCGCCGCGGTTTACAGGATGATAGATGCGATTTTGAATGACACTAAAAATGTGCATGTGGTGAGCACATGCCTAAATGGCGAATACGGGCTAAAAGGTATCTCTATCGGCGTCCCGTGTGTAATCGGCAGGAATGGTATCGAGGATATTGTAGAGCTGAAGTTGTCGAAGGATGAAGTTAACGCCCTGTCAAAATCTGCTGAGGCGATAAAGCGCTCTATAGAACTTTTATAAAGCCTATGAAGAGCTACGATCTTGTCATAATCGGGTCCGGCCCAGGCGGTTACGTGGCAGCCCTCTACGCGTCCCGCCAAAATTTGAGCGTCTCGGTAGTCGAGAGTGACCTTGTCGGCGGGACCTGTCTCAATAGAGGCTGTATCCCAACAAAGGCGATGTTGAATTCCGCGACACTGCTTTCCAGGATAAAAGAGTCTTCACAATACGGCATCGACGTAAGCGGATATAATATAAATTTCCAAAAGATAATATCAAGAAAGGACGAGGTCGTATCGAGGCTAAAGGCCGGGATCGAGACCCTGTTTAAGGCAGGCCATGTCGATTTAATAAAAGGGAGAGCCCGTCTTACAAGCCCGGACACGATCGGCATCGGCGGCGCGGACAGCATAAAGGCGAAATCAATAATAATAGCAACCGGCTCCAAGGTGATGGGGCTTCCGAATATAAAGTGCGATGAAATCAATATATTATCAAGCGACGGCATATTGGCTTCAAAAGAGCTCCCGAAGACGATCCTCGTAATCGGCGGAGGCGTCATAGGGTGCGAATTCGCTACTCTCTTCAATGCGCTCGGCACAAAGGTCGTGCTGGTCGAACTTCTGGACAGGCTCCTTCCTGCTCAATCTAAAGAGGCCTCAAAGAAACTCGAGATAATTTTCAAAAAAAGAGGCATAGATGTATACTTAGCCACTAAGGCTGAAAGTATTTCGAAGAATAAGGCCCTGCGCGTGAAACTTTCCAACGGCAAAGATATAGATGTGGAGAAGGTGCTCGTCGCGGTAGGGAGGTCTCCGGATACGCTGGACTTAGGGCTCGAAGGTTTAGGGGTTAAGACAGAAGGAGGAAGGATAGTCATAGATGGGGCGTGCAGGACAAGTATCAGCGGCATCTATGCGGTTGGGGATTGCGTTGGGGGGCCGCTACTGGCGCATAAGGCATCATATGAAGGTATCTTAGCCTGTGACAATATCCTGGGAAAGCCAAGATCGATAGATTATTCTAATGTGCCTAACTGCATCTATACAGATCCCGAGATAGCGAGCGTGGGGCTGAACGAGGAGGCAGCGCGCCAAAATTACGCGGATGTGCGCATAGGAAAATTTCCATACCTTGCGTCAGGAAAGGCGCATCTTCTCGGTAAGACCGAGGGTTACATCAAGATAGTCGGCGATTCAAAAGGCACGATCTTAGGGATTGAGATATTTGGTGAAGGCTCATGCGACCTGATAGGCGAGGCGACATTGGCCAAGACCGTAGGCGTCAATATAAAAGATTTAAGTCACATAGTGCACGGCCATCCGACTTTATCAGAGATTTTTCAGGAAGCCGCCCAAGCATTTTTAGGAACTAAGGATACATAGTATATGATACTCGATTTAGGGCTGGTAGATTACGAAGAATCATACGCCCTCCAAAAGGAGCTGGTCGGGAAGGTGAGGTCCGGCCAAATAGAAGATTCCGTTATAATAGCCGAACACCGGGCTGTCTTTACAATAGGCAGGACAGGGAAGAAGGAGAATCTCTTGGCAGGCGAAGAGGCGTTAAGGGACGCCAA
>JACROW010000052.1 GCA_016214245.1 Candidatus Omnitrophota bacterium
AAGGACAAGCTAGACGCAGTCAAGAAGTATGATGCGACAACCATACAGGTCCTGGAAGGCGTCGAGGCCGTTAGAAAAAGGCCGGCCATGTACATAGGCGACACGACGCAGCGAGGCCTGCATCATTTGGTATACGAGGTGGTCGATAACTCCATCGACGAGGCCATGGCAGGTTACGCGTTCAATATAGATGTTATTGTCCATGCCGACAATTCCGTAACGGTCATAGACGACGGGAGAGGCATCCCTGTCGATATGCACAAGACCCAAAAGAAGCCCGCCGTTGAAGTCGCCATGACGATGCTGCACGCCGGCAGTAAATTCGACCATAGAGTCTATAAGGTAGCGGGAGGGCTGCACGGTGTAGGGGTGAGCGTTGTGAACGCACTTGCAGAGTGGCTCGAGGTCGAGGTGAGGCGCGACGGCAAGATATATCATCAGGATTATGAAAAGGGCAAGACAACATCGAAGCTTAAGATTATAGGCACGGCCAAAAATACAGGCACCCGGGTCACATTCAAAGCGGACAAAGAGATCTTTGGCAATAATATAAACTATAGTTTTGATACGCTCTCCAACAGGCTGAGGGAGCTCGCCTTCCTTAATAAGGATGTGAAGATCACATTAAAGGATGAAAGGGCGAAGGGCAAGGAGGCCGAGTTCAAGTTCTCAGGCGGAGTCGTCTCTTTCGTGGAGTTTTTGAATAAGAATAAGAACATTCTCCATAAGAAGGTAATATATTTTTCGAAAGAGAAGGATAAGGTCATCGGAGAGGTTGCGATGCAGTATAACGACGGTTACGGCGAGAGCATATTCACATTCGCGAACAATATAAATACGATCGAGGGCGGCACGCACCTGACAGGCTTTAAATCAGCGCTCACGAGGACCTTAAACCAGTATTGCAAAAATAAGAATGTGCTTAAAAACGCTGATGCCAGCATATCCGGTGATGATGTGAGGGAGGGCTTGACGGCGGTGATCAGCGTAAAGGTGCCGAATCCACAATTCGAAGGCCAGACGAAGACAAAGCTAGGCAATTCAGAAGTGGAGGGCATAGTCGAATCCATAGTGAACGAAGCCCTCGGCGGCTTCTTAGAGGAGAACCCGTCTGTTGCGAATAAGATCGTGGAAAAGGCCATACTTGCTGCCCGGGCACGCGAGGCCGCAAGGAAGGCGAGGGAGCTCACGCGAAGAAAGGGAGCACTTGAAGGCGCTAGCCTCCCCGGCAAGCTCGCAGATTGTCAGGAGACCGATCCAGCGCTTTGTGAATTGTATCTTGTCGAGGGCGATTCTGCGGGCGGCTCATGCAAACAAGGGCGGGACAGAAGATTCCAGGCGATCTTACCTTTAAAAGGAAAGATTATTAATGTTGAGAAGGCGAGGCTCGACAAGGCATTGTCCAATGAAGAGATCAGGACGATAATAACAGCTATTGGTACCGGTATCGGCGAGGAGTTCGATATCTCTAAGCTTAGATATAATAAGATTATGATTATGGCCGACAGTGATATTGATGGCTCGCATATCAGGACGCTTATATTGACATTTTTCTATCGGCAAATGCCAGCACTGATAGAAAAAGAACACATATATATCGCGCAAGCACCATTGTATAAAATTAAGAGAGGAAAAAGAGAGGAGTATATTCAGACGGATGATGATTTTAACAATCTACTTCTCGAACTTGGTTCCGAAGGCATGACGCTTATAAGATTGAAAGATAAGCATCAATTTACAGATAAGCAGTTAAAAGCGATATTAGATGCTTTAGTTGAGCTTGAAAGCCTCTCTAATTCCGTAGAACGACGTGGAGTGGAATTCTCAAAATATATCAGTTTTAGACACAAAAAGACCAAAAAATTGCCACTTTATATGATAAAAGTGGAGCATGAAGACCATTTTTTGTATAATGAAGATGAATTGGCAGAGCATATAAAGGGTGAAGAGAAGGGTCAGGAAGAGAAGGTACGCGGGCCCGATTATATCGAATTCTATGAAGCGCGTGAAATAGAGAAGATAATAGATAAGGTAGAAAAATTAGGCGTGGACGCAGAGGACTACCACGAGGCGCCGGAAGAAGAATCAGGTAAAAAGACCGGCAAAAAAGATTCTAAAAAACCTATCTACATGATAAAGCGGGACAAGGAACAAAAGACCTTCTACAGCCTGAAGGAGATATTGCAGTTCGTAATGAATGTCGGGAAAGAAGGCATGGCCATACAAAGATATAAAGGTCTGGGTGAGATGAATCCGGAACAGCTTTGGGAGACGACGATGGACCCCGAAAAGAGAACGGTGTTGAAGATTACTCTGGAAGATGCCGTTGAAGCTGACGCCATGTTCACGGTATTGATGGGTGAGGCCGTTGAGCCGAGAAGGGAATTCATCGAGAAGCACGCCCACGAAGTGAAGGTGCTAGATATTTAGCTATTGCAAGGAGATAAATGTACGCACGTAACGAGAAGGTAGTACCAGTATACATCGAAGAGGAGATGAAAGACTCCTACATAAATTACGCCATGAGCGTAATAGTGGGCAGGGCCCTGCCAGATGTGCGGGACGGATTAAAACCCGTTCACCGTCGTATCTTATATACGATGAAGGAATTAAACTTAGAGCACAATAAGCCATACAAGAAATGTGCAAGGATTGTCGGCGATTGCCTCGGGAAATATCATCCACACGGAGACGTTGCTGTTTATGATACGCTCGTCAGGATGGCGCAGGAGTTTTCATTGCGCTATACGCTCGTCGACGGTCAGGGCAATTTCGGCTGTTTTACTAAAGATACAAAGATTAGGCTTACAGATGGCAGGAGCCTTGATTTCGAAGAACTTATAAAAGAAGCAAAACAGGGTGAAAAGAACTACGCATTTACTTTTAACTCAAAGACGCAGAAGGTCGAAATAGCGGAAATCAAAAATCCGCGAAAGACGCGTCTAATGGCGAAGATAATCAAGGTCGTCTTAGATAACGGCAAAGAGATTAAGTGTACACCTGACCACCTATT
>JACROW010000050.1 GCA_016214245.1 Candidatus Omnitrophota bacterium
ATATCGTAATACGATGTCCCCTTTGCCTAATTTTATTAGGATCTCTACTAATTTATCTTTTCTATCTTTTACTTCATCGAATACAACATCACTAAAATCTAAGTCTGATGCGCCTTTCCATTGAGCTATATCGTCTAAGGATCTCGGGGGATATCTATCTATAAGATTTGCTATATTTCTTGCCTTATCGACATTATACTTTATATCAAATGCTAATTTAAAATCGTTTCTTGTCGTTCGGAGCTCAATTTGCAGATTATCAGGATATGCCCAGGATATATCGTAGGCGAGGAAAGCGACTATTAGAATAGCCGAAATTATCCTTATGAAATAAGGAAATCTGCGGATTTGGTATGGATTCTGATTATTGGTCAATCTATTTTCCAAAAAGGTAACTTTCTGTATATTTATTCTTTTAACAAAATCACAATAAAAAAGACCAGACCGCCAAGCATTTTATTCTAGGCAATCTGGCCTTCGAAACTGGATTTACACCTAGGTGTAATTTAATCGCTTTTGTGTAAATCCTAAATTCTCTTAAGACCCTCGATTACTTCCCCGAGTTATACTGAAACATCGGGAATCCTAGAAAATTATTATGTCATAATATATCATAAACAACTAGCACTGTCAAGGCAGGATAACTAACTTTTTTATAACTTAAAATTCTTTGCCTAACATTATGAGCACTAAACCTAAAAAGCCGCTTAATATATTTATGACTACATCTCTTAATTCATAGGCCCTATTCGGAAGAAACTTCTGTATGAATTCATCGAGATACCCAACTATCAATATAGTTAATGCAACATATAAATATGCAAGATCGCGGGAAGGTGCGTTTCTAAAGACCCTCAGTGCCAAATAACCTAAGAATGCATATTCTAAAAGATGCTCTTTCTCGCTGATCGAAGGTGTTAAATATACCAGTAAAAGGGTGAATATCGAAACGACGGCTAGCGCTCCAAGATGGGCCATTATACTTTTGCGCTTCGTGGGTCTATAAAAAAATGCGAAGAGCAAGAGGGCGATCCCCGCTATAAATGCATTCATTGTAATTTCAAAAGATGGGCCAAGAATATCTTTTAATCCATCGTATAGCTTCGGCGTGATAGTGAGGGTGCTGTAGATTAAACCGACATAACCGGCCAATATTGATATATCCATTATCTTTTTTTTTTTTTTTTTAATTTCTCACCGCATGAATATTATATTGACAATCCGATGCAGATATTGTATTTTATAACCTAACGAGGATAAGATATGACTCAAGCCAAACTTAACTGCTGCGAAACATGCCAGGTATACTGGACATGCGAGACCAAATGGTATCGCGGAGAAAAAAGGGAAGAGAATATCTGCTGTCCTGTCTGCAATTACTATAGAGTCTGCCTGGATAAATTGAAAAAAGAAGAGGAAAAATCTAATATAAAGTAACGCTCCTCTTTCTCGCCTCTAAAACTGCTCCTGCGATCCCAAATCCGAAGAAAATCAATCCACATCCGATTAAGATCCACGCCTTATCAATGAATCTATCTAATATACCGGTTAAGAACATGAAGGCCAGGAACGGAAGGTGTATAATCACCTCAAGCGAACTAAAAGTGCGGCCCCTGACTTCACCGGGCATCACTTCGTGAACCAGGGTGTTCGCTGCCACCATTATCGGGCTTACGACAAGGCCTAATAGAAAAGCTAAAATCCCGTCTATGATGATACTGGGATAGGTCTTCACTCCGAGCGTAAATAGGCTCACCGCCGCTCCGCTCGCCACAAAGCTCAAATAGATGATTTTCCTTTTAGAGTACCTTCCGCCGAATCTGCCGTATAGAACGGTTCCGAAAAATAAGCCTATCATTAAGTACAACATCAAGAAGGTCAGATCCTTCGTCGCAGTCCCGAATGCATTTTGGATGAAAGTTATAATGACGCAATAGACCGAACCTATGCCTCCCATAAGAAGAGAGAATACGATGATGATGAACCGCATCTCCCGATGAGCCAACATCGCCCTTATGCCCGATTTTACCTCCGAATATATCGATCTCCTTATAGATTCCTCGAAGGCGCGGGTGGCAACGATAAGATCATCCTTTATGTGTGACAGGAACTCCCTTTTCACGATCATCCCTAACAGGCTAGCGGAGAGGAAGAAGCTGAGACTGTAGATCAAAAAACCGCCTGTTGCGCCTATTGACTTGGAATTAACGAGGAGTCCTGCGGCGGCAAGGCCTATGGCATTACCTATCATCTTGGTGGTGTCAGCCAATGAATTCGCCATCAATAACTCATCTTTTGCCACAAGCTCCGGGATAATGCCCATCTTGCTCGAAACGAAGAATCTGGAGATTGTGAATATGAGGAAGATGACGAGATATATAAGCGGCATATTTTTCAGGACGATAAAAATAGGGATAAATAATGCCAGTGAACCCCTTAAGAGATCGGATATTATCATCACGTCCCGCTTCTCCCACCTGTCAACCCACGCACCTGCAACAGGGCCTATGAAGAAGACCGGTATTATTGTGAAAGATATTGCCTTGGCTAACGCAAGCGATGAGCCCGGCGCCTGCCGCCAGACGAGCGCAATTAGCGCCATCTGGCTTAAGCGGTCGCCGAAATTGGATATGACCTGTCCGCACCAGAGGAGAGTAAAATTCTTATTCTTGAATAATACGTCCCGGAATCTAGTCACATTAATAAATTTGGAGCCCACGAGTGGGGTCGAACCACCGACCTGCGGTTTACGAAACCGCTGCTCTACCGGCTGAGCTACGTGGGCTGTAATCCCTGCATCGCCGTCATTCCTGATTCATAATCTATGCATACCCTGTTCCTGCCGAGCCTTTTGGCCTTATAGAGGGCATTGTCTGCTTTGCGCACCAACTGATGGCTTGTGGCATTGTCAAATCTTTCATAATAGAATGCGGCGCCGATGCTTATAGTAACGTCTAAGGTGTTCGAAAGAAATGCCACCTTATTAAGCTCTATGCTTTTCCGGATTCTCTCTGTAACCAGCCTGATCTCGCGCACAAAAGCCTTAAGCCGCTCCGTCTTGTCCCGTTCCTCATCAGGTCGTATGACATAAGGAATTGCAACAGCAAATTCCTCTCCGCCATATCTGGCCAATATGTCTGTTGCCCTCGTATTCGCCTTTATTATACTTGCCACTTCCTGCAGCACCTTGTCCCCCGCTAAGTGGCCGAATCTATCGTTGAGGGTCTTAAAATGATCTATATCCAACATGAGAAGGGCGATGGGTGTATTATATATCTTAAATTTTTCCACCTCTATCTCCATGATCTTCATAAAATAATCATGTGTATGTAAACCCGTCAGGCCGTCATTAGAGGCCCTTATCTCAGCGATGTCTCTTGCGAGTCTTATCTTAGCAGAATATGTGTGGTAAAAAGCTATGATCAACAGGGCTACAGTAAACAGCATAAATAAAAATCTTAAGGAATAGCTTATAACCTTGTATTTATTAAAACCTTCCTCTAATTCTGCGGCCCCGGATTCTTTTATCAGAATCAAAAGATACCCCGGCATATTTCCGTTGTCTATGGTCACAGGATAGATCTTTTCAGTTGCAAATACTTCTTTTGTCACTGTTGCTATGCCGGTTTTGGTAACCTGTTTTATTTTGCCGCCTTCGTCCCTGAATATGAATATCATCTCAAAGAGCGAGGTCTTTCCATATCTTTTTATATAATCGGCGACCTGCTCTAATTTCGAATTTTTATTTTCGCTGATAAAATACTTGCTGAGAGAATCGGATAAAGAGGCGTTATACTTATTTATTCTTTCCTGAGAATTGACGATAAAATATTTACGGAGGATGCGTTCTTGTTGAAGTATGAGGAAGTTGAAACCGATAACACATGCGATGATGTAAACTGTTAGGATTGTAAAAGATCTTATCCTGCTAAAAATATTTTTTTTCATAGCCAATCGCAGAAGGCAAGCGCACATATCGTCTTTGCATCAACGATCCTGTCGGCCTTGAAGAGTCGTACTATTTCGGACTTGGTGAAGGTGCGGCACCTTATAACCTCGTCTTCCTCTGTGAGGCGGCCTTCTTCCTTTAACCCCTCTGCCTTATATATGATTATCTTCTCGGTGGTATATCCTGGCGCCGGATAAATCTTGCCGAGAAGCGTAAAGCGCTTTGCGAAGTAACCCGTTTCTTCTACGATCTCGCGCTTTGCGCATGAAAGCGGCGATTCCCTCTTGCCTAGAGTGCCTGCCGGCAGTTCATATATATAAGAATTTATAACAGGTCTCAATTGTTTCAGCATTATTATCTTATATTTGCTCACGAAGGGAACGATGAGCGCCGCTCCCGGATGCTTTACGATCTCGAAAGTCGCGATGTAGCCATTCGGTAGCCGCATCCTTTTGACAAATATCTTCAATAACCTTCCCTTAAATACCGATTTCATATGCA
>JACROW010000051.1 GCA_016214245.1 Candidatus Omnitrophota bacterium
GTAGTTATTCAATACGCCGATGACCCGTCCCTTAACCGACAGCGGGACAGAGAGGAGTGCCTTCAGGCCCTCCTTCCGAGCGATATCCTTATATTTGTATTCCGGCTCCTTTGATCTGTCGTAAACGGCCTTCGGTTTATTCTCTAAAGCCGCTTTTCCAGCAATGCCCTCCCCTATCTTCAGATGAGGTTTACTGTTATAGGTGTCGCTCATCGATTGGGTAGCCTTTAAAATGAGTTCATTCGTCTTTTCATCGATCAACATAAGGGAGCATATCTTGGAATCCATTATTTCGGCGGTCACGGTAACGACGAGTTTAAGTATATCCTCCAGATAGAGGCTGGATGTTATCGTCTTGCTTACCTTGGAGATCGCCTCTAACTGCCTTGCGTAAGATATGGTCCGCTTGTCTTTCTTAGCCATCGTCTTACCCTAGATCCTCGGCCTTATATTTGTGCCGAAAAATTTCGCATCGAACTCTACTGGCTCTTCCTGTATCCAGCCATTATTTAATCCTAAATTTTTGGCCGCGTCAACTATTATTCCATACTCCCATATCGATATCCCTCTCGATATCTCTTTATAATTATAGGCCTTGAACGTCGGATAATACTGGCTCATAATGCTCACATATGCATTTTTCGATATTTTATCTTTAATGAATTTCAGCGTATCTTTTGTGCCTGAGATATCTTCCGGTAGAACAAGCAGTCTTATTACCAATCCCTTTTGGGCTATGCCGTTATCATCGATGATCAGATCGCCGACCTGACGCTGCATCTCCAATATGCTTGATCTATTGCATTCGACGTAATTAACGGCGTCCGAATATTTCTTAGCCATAGCGTTATTGGAATATCTCATATCCGGCATATAGATATCTACCACGCCGTCAAGAAGTTTTATTGTATCCGGCAACTCGTACCCGCTTGTATTATAGACTATTGGTATATCGAGACCCCTTTCCATAGCGATTTCCATAGCCGTCAGTATCTGAGGCACAAAATGGGTCGGGCTCACCAGGTTTATATTGTGGCAGCCTCCTCTTTGTAGATAGAGCATTATAGCACTAAGCCTCTCTACTGATATCTCTTCGCCATTGTCGAGTTGGCTGAAATAATAATTTTGACAATAGACGCACTTCATATTGCAGTGAGTAAAGAATATCGTCCCCGATCCTTTAGTCCCGGATAGAGGGGGTTCTTCACCATAATGCGGAGAGTAGCTATAGACCACCGGATTTAGCGGGGCCCTGCAGTAGCCTGTTTTCTTGTTTGTTCTATCGGCTCCGCATCTGCGCGGACATATAGCACAGCTCTTAAGCGAGTCTTTCAATAATCGATTTGTCTTTCTGACGATATCCAATTTAGAGGTATTTCTCATATGTCAATTCTTCGGGAAGCCTCTCTCTCAATTTCCTTGATATCTTCATGGTGCGTATATCTGGCTTTTCTTTTCTGGCAAGGCTTACTAAGGTGAGGACGATATTTTTGCTTAATCTATGTGAATCTGCTTCTTTAAGTAGGTAATCCAAGCTCGCCCTTAATGAGTAGGCCTGTTTTCTGTAGGGTCTTTTTGTCATAAGGGCGTCCAGCACATCGATGGGGCTTATCAATTGGGTATATCTATTGATTCTTTTTATGCCCTTTGGATATCCGGAGCCGTCCAATCTCTCATGGTGATCGAGGCTGGCCAGGGAACAATCCCGCCTATCCCTTTTAAGATAATAATTCAGGAGTAGATACCCTGTTATCGGATGCGTTTCTATTATGAACCTCTCTTCTTTTGTGAGTTTCTTTTCCTTATTTAAAATGGATATGGGTATCCTCGTCTTGCCGATATCGTGAGTGAAACCGCAGTGGGATACTATTTCCCTGTTATACTTTTTTGAGTCATATAAAAGGCCGAGCTTTATCGCGAAAGCGGCAATTATCAGGAGATGTAGATAGGTATACGGGAGATTATTTTTCATGGTGTTCAATTCGAATATCAGATCGTTCTCCATTTTTAATTTACTGGCTACGTTGCATATCTCATTTTTTGATATCGGTGGTTTGAACATGGTGATATACCGCTTATCATTGAATACCTTTTCAAAATCTGTAAATATATCAGTATTCTCCAGAGGCACCCTAACATCTTTATGCCTTTCACCCATAGTTCTTACGCTCTTTACAATGATAGGCGTTATCTCTTGGTCTTTTTTGACAAGGAGTTCGCCGTATATCGTATATAGGTCCTGTGTGAGATGCATAATTTTATCTCCTCTTTTACCTCGCTGAATATTTTCGCGCCAGAGTGAATATGAAAAGCCCCGTCAAGAATACCCCGATAAAGGCCTCGCTTGCCGCCAGAAGCCTGAAAAGAGCGTGGGGCTTTGGAATAAAATCTCCATACCCTACGGTTGTGAACGTTACAGTGCTGTAGTATATATAGTCGCTCCATCGTAATTTATAATCCGGCGCCATGGCGTTCTCTACGGCATTGAGCGAAAGATATATAACCGCAAATAAAAATACCATCGCTATCGCAGAGAATATAATCCGATATGGTTTCTCGCCGTAACCGCATAAAATATTCATGAGCATGCTGGGGAAATAATTTGGGGCCCTATTTTTTTTAAGGATGCGCCTCTCCATCGTCTTTTCCTTGAATGACGCCCAGCTCGCGTCATTGTACATCCCATTTGATATAAAATATCGTTTGAGGTCCCTATAAGATTCCTCCGCTGACAATAACCCGGCCTCGTTTATTGAGGGGCTCGTGAATATGGAAAGATCGGAGAAATTCTTCATTGTTAATGACTTGGCTTCTAGAAAATTGGTGCGCCATAATTTGGCATCGAACAATTTTACATTCCAAAGGTCAGTATGCGAAAGATTGCATTCGGCCAGATTAGCGCCGCTCAGATCCGCATTCCAAAGTCTCGAATTGGCGAGGTTAGCCTTTGTCAGGTCCGCATCTTTGAGGCTGCAATGCGTCAAATCGCTATTGGAAAGGTCGGCACCTATCAAATCCGTTCCTTCTAATATCGAATTGAATAGATGCGCCCCAGACAGGTCTACTTGTGACAGATCTGCTTTTGAAAAATTCGCTTCTGAGAAATCCTTGCTCTCCTTTATTGCCTCCAATAACTTTGTCTTGTATGCTCCTTTATCCGGTAAATGGCCCCAACAGTACTCTGACAAGGTTAGTGGAAGATGTGCGCATTCATCAAATACACATTTCATCATTTTAATATTTACTCTATAAAGGTCCGGACCTGTGAGTTATATTTTTATCGATGAAATCTATTATAGCCTTTTCCTTCTCCGGTGTGAGATGGACAAAACCAACCCCCATCCCTGGATAGGAGTGAGGCTGTATCTCTCGATCTGCAATCCAAACGACACAGCCGTTGGCTTCGAGCACCGAAGGCTGATCGGGAAGGTTGAATTCCAAATCTAAGAGACTATTCATGGGGAAGGTGTAAGGCGAGTAGATGTATATGCCGGCGGCACTTATATTCAGCACATTGCCAGTAAAGACCTTCGGTTTTTTCTGCTCTCCCATGATCTTGTACTTCACGTTTAAATGGATATCAAGCCGTTTATATTTTCTTCTAAGCTTAAGCCTTTCCAGGCCGTCGTCGGAGAAGCTTTTGATGGCCTCGGCCTCGTCCACGTGCGTATCGAATACCGTATCGAGCCTGACTATCTTGAATAGCTCAATGACCGGAAGGGGCACATGAAGGAACCTTAGCTTGCCGTGATGGTTTACGACGCTTTTATATGCGATCGCCAGGACCGACAGGCCGCTATAATCCACAAGATCCACATTTTCAAAATTTAAGATTATATTAAGCTTGCCGGTATTTACCAGCCATCCCACAGTCTCTATTATATCGGAGGAATTTATGTCTATATTACCTTCGATATCCAATATGTTCACATTATCGACTTCTCTAACTCTTATTGCCATAATGTAAGCTATTGTGATTGTCGAAAGAAAAATGTACTGACGCCTTTACCCATCCTATTGGCGTCTTTTCCGACCCCGGAGAGCGTCTCATCACAACCTGATAATAGAGCGCATAGATAGACCACTGCGGCTATTAAAATAATATTTTTCATATGTATACCCTCCTTAAATTGCATATGGAACTTATCTTTACATTATCGCATAAGCGGTTTCGGGTCCCGGGGGTCCCCCTTATCCTTTATTTCAAAATGAAGATGCGGTTGAACCGACCTATATACCGCATTGCCTGTCTTTCCCACGTAACCGATCCTCTCGCCTTGTCGAACCTTTTGCGTAGGCCTTACGATATAATTTAAGAGATGGCCATATATTGTCTGAAAGCCGTCCGGGTGGTAGATCATGACATATTTACCATAGCCCGTAGGCACGTTTCCTGGAAAGGCGATGCCGCTCTTAGCTGCATATACAGGGGTCCCGATCTCTGCCAATATATCTATGCCTGAGTGGGAGCGGCCGTTCCTTCTTTTCGCCCCAAAATCCCCGCTGCCTTTCAAATCGTTTCTTATAGCCAGCTTTTTAGATTCTGCCTTTAGCGGGCATTGAAAATACGGCTCTTTAATTTTATATAAAGCGAGCGAAACGGGCTGGTGCAATACGACAACGCCAAGCGCTGCAGTCAATGCCGACCCGATAATTATATGCCACTGCTTCATGATATACAATAAGAAATAGTGATCTCTTACAGAAAAAGCCATACCTCTCCTTCAAAGAAAATATGGCTTTTTCGTTTTGAAAGTCTTTTATTTATTTTCAGGCGCGGCTGGTGCCGGCTCTTCTTTTGCTGCCTCAACCGGGATCTTCACAGTGCTTTCCACGGCCTGTACCGCGGTCTCTGCGGCTCCTGTGATCGGCTCGGTTACCAGTTCTTTCGTCTTGGCGATATCCCCAGAGGTGACCTCTCCCACCGTTTTAACTTCTGTCGCAATAACTTCAGTCCCTTTCTTTCCGGTATTAGACACGGTCGCTACCGATTCCTCAGCTACTTTTGCAGGATAATTGAATAACCTCCGCCAGAAATTTTTAACCTTGCCACCGGCTGTTCCTTTTTCAGCCGCATACGAAATGGATGCGACTAGAAAGCAGAAAGCCAATAATAACGAGATTATGCCGAATACTCTCTTCCTCATCCTCTTCCCTCCTTTCTATTTAGTTAAAGAAAATCATCCTGAATGAAACTAGAAGTAGAATCACTCCGAATATCTTCTTTAGGGCCACCCCTGTTACATGCTGGACAAAATCCGCCCCTAAAAAAGCACCTAAAATAAAGCCCAGCGCAATAAAGACAGCCATATTCAGCTTCACATTACCACTATAATAATATCTTAAGGCGGCAAGAATGGTAATGGGAGGAACCATCACGGCCAAAGATGTGCCTTGGGCTTGGTGCTGGGATAGTCCGTAAACATAAACTAATATAGGTATCAGGACCAGCCCTCCCCCCAGGCCTAAAAATCCGGAGAAGATGCCGCTCAAAAAACCAACTAGAATATAGGATATATTCAACATATGTATCCCGGATGGACTATCTTAACAATCCCTGAACAAGCTGACTTATGAGTTTACCGTCAGCCCTTCCTCGAACCTTTTCCATCACAACCTTCATCACCTTGCCAACATCAGATTTCGCTTGTGCGCCAGTTTCAGATATCGCTTCTTTGATGATAGCGAGGACTTCTGATTCTTCCAGTTGTTTAGGCATGTAGGATTCGAGGACCTTCAGTTCCTCGGTCTCCTTGTCTACCAGATCCTGCCGCTTGCCTTTTTCGAACTGCGCGATAGATTCTCTATGCTGTTTTATCTGCTTTTGGACCAATTGCAGGATCTCTGGGTCTTCTAAATTCTTCACCTTCTTGTCTATCACAGCCGTCTTGATTGCGGCGATAAGCATCCTTAAACAAGAGAGCTTTACCGCGTCGCCCTCTTTCAGGGCGCGTTTCATGTCGGTTTCTAACGTTTGGTATAGACCCATCGTCGCTTCGGCTTCCATGCGGCCTATTCTGTATCGAGCCGATAAGCCTTGTGAAGCCTTTGCTCCCCCTCTTCTTTTAGGTTACCTTCGTGACCTTTGTCGCCTGTTCGCCTTTAGGACCCTTCACTATCTCGAATTGAACCTTATCGCCTTCCTTTAAAGTCTTATAGCCTTCACCTTCAATAGCAGAATGATGGACAAACACGTCTTTTCCGGTATCAGCGATAATGAAGCCGAACCCCTTCTTGTCGTTGAACCACTTTACCGTGCCCTGCGCCATTAACTACTCACCCCCTTCCATAAAAAAACCATCTGAAGCTCTATCGAAAAGCCTCACATGGCATTTAATCTTAATCGTGTAATTATTTTGCACTAAAATAACTCATTTACAAACTGATTAAATATAACATATTATCGATATTTTGTCAAGAAGAATAATTTTTTGACAGGGCTCATATAGTCTATAATGAGTCTTCCGTAAAGGTGGTCGATCTCATGCTGAATCGCCCGTGCGAACAAGCCTTCCGCGGTGATCTGCGAAACATCTCCATTCTCGTTTAAAAACCCGACCGTTATTCTTTCGGACCTTTTCACCATGACAGTTGTATCTGGGACGCTGAGGCACCCTTCTTCCTCTATCACTTTTCCTTCTTTGGTGAGAATGACTGGGTTTACCACTTTGACCAGGCCTTTACCTACATCTATAACTGCAAGCTGCTTGTCTATCCCAACCTGTACAGCAGCCAAGCCGACCCCCTTGTTAAGATACATTGTCTCAGCCATATCCCGAAGCATGGCCCGATCGGAGTCGCTAACCTTCTCTAATCTCGAGGCCTTCTTTCGCAGGATTTTATTGGGAAATTTTTTTATGTCCAACTTCATCCGCCCTATTTTAGTATCCGATTCATCGAATCTACACGAAGGACTTTAAGCTTGATAGCTTTTGATCGTTTATCATCCATCATGCCATATGAAAAGATTATCACAAGATCCCCCATCTTGCCCAAATGTGCTGCTGCGCCATATAAAGCGACTGCGCCGGAACCTGCGGGTTCTTCTATAACATACGTCTCAAATCGGGTGCCGCTATTTATATTTACGACCTGGACTATCTCATTCGGCAGTATATCGCTTGCCTTGAGGAGCTTCTTGTCGATGCCTATGCTCCCTTCATAATGGAGATCGACTTTCGTTATCCTTGCCCTATGTATCTTAGATTTACACATTATCCTTAACATATATAGCTTTATCTATTGGCCTTCACCGATATTGGTGAGATTATCGCCATCGAAATACAGCTTCTTCGTCCTAGAGAGATATCCTGCGTCAACGGGGATGGCGGATGCTTGAGCTCGATAGGTCCACACTTCCCGCGGACCCTTCCATTTCTCCTTATCCTCAACAATGCTGATCTCATCAGGCTTTCCCCATAAAGACTCAACCTCATTCTTAGTCATCCCCACCTTAACTGCTTCTGTCCCAAAAGGATGCCTGACGACGTCGTCCGGATTGGGCGGCTCTATCCCCGCACAGCCGGATAGAATAACCGATGCGAACGCAACAAAAATGAGCCTTTTTGCATTCATTCTTAAGCCTCCTCTCGTAAAATATATCATACCGCA
>JACROW010000059.1 GCA_016214245.1 Candidatus Omnitrophota bacterium
ATGCGCTGCCAATTACGCTTGGGCCAACAGGCAATGCCTTATGCACCTCACAAGGCTGGTTTTTGAAAAAGTATTTCAAATGGGTCCCAAGGATTTGGGAATGGATTTGATTTACGACGTCGCGCATAATATCGAGAAAAACAAAAAATATAACATAGACGGGAAGGAGAAGACGCTCTGCGTTCATAGAAAAGGCGCTACCAGGGCCTTCCCTCCGGAACATCCCGAGCTTCCCGCAAAATATAAAAAGATAGGCCAGCCCGTAATAATACCGGGCGATATGGGCAGGAATTCATATCTATTGGTCGGAACGAAGAAAGCGGAGGAGACATTTTTTAGTACAGCTCATGGTGCAGGCAGGCGTATGTCGCGGTCAGCTGCGATCAGCGCGTGCCGAGGCAGGTCCATTTCCAGGGAGTTAGAGACCAAGGGTATTATAGTGATGTCGAGTGGAAGGGAAACCCTTGCTGAAGAGGCGCCCGAAGCCTATAAGGATGTGAATGAGGTAGTGGCTGTGGTCCACGGCGTAGGTATATCGAAGCGCGTAGCAAGGATGAGGCCCCTCGGGGTAGTTAAAGGCTAGCACAGGAGAACGGTATGCTGGATTTAAAATTCATAAGAGAGAATAAAAAGTTAGTTGAAGCGTCTATCAGGAATAGGGGCCTTAAGTTGGACTTAGATGAATTTTTAAGGCTCGATGAAGAGCATAGAACACTACTTATAGAGGTTGAAGGCCTTAAGGCAGAACGAAACAAAGCCAATGATGAGATAACGGCTATTATGAAGTCCAAAAAGAACCCTAAGGAATTGATAGGTAAAATGAAGGTCGTATCCCAAAAAATATCAGATTTAGATAAAAAAGTGGATGAAATTAGTCAAAATATATCCAAATTTATATATCTAATCCCAAATATCCCAGATAAATCAGTTCCTGTTGGTGGCACAGAGTCTAATAAGATAGTAAGGGCGTGGGGCAAAAATCCCACATTTAGCTTCAATCCCAGGGACCACATCGAGCTATCCGAACTTCTGGGGATAATAAGTTTCGGCACAGCATCAAAGATCACAGGCTCGAACTTTGTCCTGTATATCGGATCGGGTGCCAGGATGGAGAGGGCCCTCATAAATTTCATGCTGGACCTCCATACGAAGAAACACGGTTATATTGAAGTATTTCCCCCATTTCTGGTAAATAGGAGGAGCATGACCGGGACAGGACAACTTCCCAAACTCGAGGAGGATATGTACAGGCTTAAAGACGACGATCTATTTCTGATCCCGACCGCAGAGGTGCCTGTTACGAATATTCATTCTAACGAAACTCTGGAGGAAGATGAGCTTCCCATATATTACACAGCATATACTGCCTGTTTTCGTAGAGAGGCCGGTTCTTACGGCAAGGATACGAAGGGCCTGATACGCGTTCATCAATTCGACAAGGTCGAACTTGTGAAATTTGTAAAGCCGGAAAGGTCTTACGATGAGTTGGAGAAGCTCCTGACGGACGCCGAGGAGGTTCTACAATTATTGGAACTCCCCTTTAGGGTTGTGCAGCTCGCGACAGGCGACATATCCTTTTCGGCATCGAAGTGCTACGACATAGAGCTTTACGCGCCGGGCCTGGACAAATATCTGGAGGTCTCAAGCTGTTCGAATTTCACGGATTTCCAGGCGCGCCGAGCGAATATAAGATATAGACCAAAGGCCAAAGAGAAGGGACAGAAGGCAGAATATGTCCATACATTAAACGGTTCGGGCGTCGCATTGGCCCGGCTCGTCATCGCGATACTGGAAAATTACCAGAATAGAGACGGCAGCGTGAAGATTCCAAAGGCCCTGGTGCCTTACATGGATGGTTTAGAGACGATAACGCCGCCAGCTTAAGCATGATAAAACTTTTCCTAACATTCATAATCGGGATATTGATAGTTCCTGTTGCTGCCGGCGTGACTGTTGCCTTTTATGATAATTTTGCCTTGATAAAGGAACTGGCGGGCAGCTTAAATTACTTTATATGGGGTCTCTTGAGTTACGGAATCCTTCACATACTATTTTATAAGCCCACATATCTATATGTCCTCGGCCATGAGGCGGTCCATGCAGGCGTCGCGTGGCTTTTCGGCGGAAAGATAAAATCATTCAAGGTTTCGGAAGAAGGCGGCAAGGTTTCGACTGACAAGTCAAATATCGTTATAGAGCTCAGCCCTTACTTTGTTCCGATATACGCCATTATCATAACAGTGGTATATTTTGTCATAGCCTCGTCATATAATATAAACAGCGCCACGTTCGTCTATCTGATCGGCTTCGCGCTGGCGTTTCATATAATCTCTACCATTGAGATACTTAAGATAAGACAGCCGGACATAGTGAAGAGCGGGTATTTCTTTTCCGTCACGTTCGTATATATACTTAATATCATAGTGATATCCTTTATCTTCAGTCTCATATTTCCTTCTTTTGTCATAAAGAAGTTTTTCATCGACTTTTGGGCTATATCGAAAGATATATATATTGCCGTAATCAGGCAACTGTTTTTTTGAATTGAATAACATAGAGATATACGGAGAGGTCGCATAGCTGGTTGAGTGCACCGGTCTTGAAAACCGGAAGGGGCCTCGTGCCCCTCGTGAGTTCGAATCTCACCCTCTCCGCCAGTTTTTGGTAAAAGGCGTTGGTAATCAATAAACTTGACTTAAAACATAAGAAGTTGTATAATTTACATCAATTGATGTAAATATTACAACAACCGAATTAATCCTATGACACCTTTTACCGGCTCAAAATTAAGATCAAAACTACTTTCCTACTTCTTCACCAATCCGGAAAAGTCTCTCTACGTCCGCGAACTCGGTATTATCCTCAATGAAGATCCCGGCAACCTTTCAAGAGAGCTGCGCAAACTCGAACGAGAAGGCATATTTATATCCTCTACTAAGGGACTGGTAAAGTTTTATTCGCTAGACAAAAAGTACCCGCTATTCAATGATCTTAAGAATATAATATTTAAAACAGAGGGAATAGAGGGGAGTTTAAGGCAGTTAGTTTCTGAATATACGGGGATAGAACTTGCTTTCATA
>JACROW010000063.1 GCA_016214245.1 Candidatus Omnitrophota bacterium
CTAAGCCTAAGCCTTTGCCCCCTGGCCAGCTGTCTAGAATTGCCTTTGTATATGGATCCTTTCCCCACGCCCCGAGACAAACGCCTGTAAGGACTATCTCTTTAAAACCTTTTTCGACCAAGATCTTGACCTCTTTTAAAATATCCGTTACGGGCCTGGACCTTAAAGGGCCTCTGACTAAAGGGACCTTACAGTACGAACAGCAGTTCTCGCATCCGTCCTGAATCTTGACGAAGGCCTTCGTGTGGTTTTTGAAGTCGGTTATCGTCAGAGGATTATAAGGGCCTTGGGCAGTTGGCATCGGGTACTGGGCAACGGGATTGGCATTAGTAAGGATTTCCGCGATCCTGTTTTTTTCATCATTCTTTATGATATGCGCGATGCCCGGTAGAAACGATATATCGTTGGAATCTCTTTCTACGTAACATCCAGTCACGACTATCTTCGCTTTCGGATTCGCCTTATGAAAAAATCCCAGCCAGTAACGGGATTCTTTATCGGCGCGATTGGTGACGGTGCAGGTATTCAAAATGTAGATATCCGCTATATCTCGTGCAAGACATTCCTTGAAACCAGCCCTCAACAGTATCTCCCTCATAGCCTGCGATTCATATTGATTCACCTTGCAGCCGAGCGTCTTTATGAAAAACCTTTTACTGTTATCAGCTTGAGAATTCATATTTCAATATCGCCAGTAGAGCAAGGCCGGCGGTATCGCTCTTCAGGACCCGCGGCCCCAAATTCACCAATTTGAAATTAGCCTCTTTCGCCCTCTTAACCTCATCGGTCGTGAAATCGCCTTCCGGGCCGACCGCAATTGCGATCTTTCCGCCTTTAAACCCGGACAGGGCGTCTCTTAGCCGTATCGCCTCGTCATTTAAAACTGCCATGATGGCAAGATCATAATCGCTTGAATCTTTTAAACTGTCGCTAAAACTGCGCACGATACCAATCTCCGGGACCGTAACTCTCCCGCACTGCTTGGATGCCTCCTTCGCTATTTTCTGCCATCGCTCAACATTCCTGGCGCCCTTCTTCTCGTCCCACTTCGGAATAGTCCTTTTAGTTATTACAGGTATTACAGAACCGACGCCGAGCTCCGAGGCTTTTTCAATTATGTAATCCATCTTATCTTTCTTCGGTATCGCTTGAATTAGTGTGATAGCGGATCTCTCCCTTCCCAGCGGCGTCCGCGTTTCGATTTCGACTATCTCAACCGATAAAAACTTCTCTTTAGCTTCCTTGATGAATCCCACATATTCCCTGCCGGTCCCATCGAATGCGACTACTCTATCCAGCTCTTTAAGGCGCATCACATCCAAGATGTGGTGCGCCTCTTTTCCGCTGATTGTAATATTATTCCCCCTGACCGCTTCTCTGGGCACGAAGAATCTACTCATATCAAGATGTTCGACAGGCTCATCTCGCGACCCTCTTCGCAGGCGTCGGGGCCTTCGGAGGTACTGGTTTTGGCGGGACGGCCGGAGCCTGAACTAGGAATTCAATAAGGGTATCCTCGCCAGCGTTAACCTTCACGTCTTTTCTATCCTGTTTAGGTGTTGAAGAGATCTCGACGTTGTATACGCCTTGTAAAATTTCTAGGGGCCTATTTGTTGCTGTTGAAGTGACCAGTTCATTATTTTCGGATTTCGTTATCCTCAAGCCAAGTCGTACCTCTTTCTTATTTTCGTCAAGTGCCTTTACGAGCAACGTGCCCGTGGTGCAGCCCAAATCCGAAATGGCCTCTTTGCCAGGGTCTACCTTTATCTCTTTCCGGACCTGCACCGGAATGGTCCCGATCTCAACATCGTAAACTCCTGGAAAGACCTCAACTGGTCTATCCGACGTGGTGCCCGCCACCATATCTTTAGACTTCGAGTGAAGGATTTTTACAGGATAGGATGCGGTCGTCTTTTTAGCGTTCAATGCCTTTATATTTATAGAGCCAGTTATTGAACCAAGGTCTAGTATCTTTTCCTTCCCCCTAACTACACTGATGTTCTTATAAATCGTTTGCGGAATCGTATCTATCTCTATATCATACGTTCCAGGCAAAACTTCCTGCATCTTATTTGCAGCCAAAGAAGTTAGATATACACTGGATTTCGCAGTTATGGATTTGAAGGCCCTTATCCTTAGAGGCATCTCCTTATTTTTAGAATCAACGATTCTTACCGTGAGGCCTCCTTTATCCTTTGAGATTGCCTTCTTAGCCGGGATTTGCGCAGCTTTCTTTTCCATCTTTACAGTCGGCGCCGGGGCACCTTTCTTAGCCGGCTTCTTCGCAGCGAATGGCTTTGCAATCAATGCAATCCCTACAACTATAGCTACTGCAATTAAACCGAAGATTAAACTTTTATTCTTCACTTCGCCCCTCCTTCTTTCTCTCCGAATATCTCTGCGGTAAATACATAAATCTCCGTAGCAGGGTCTTTCCACGCATCCGGTGCAAGGCCCGCCTTATGGCCGCAGAGGCTCGTCAAAAATTCATCTTTGTTCCAGCCTGCTTCAGTTGCAACCTGCGGTAGATATACCCCGCTCCTGAATCCCCTCCTTACCAGAACACCATGTCCCGGTATCTTCACTTCCTCATGACTCGAGACCTTTTTTAACGGCGAGAGGACTGATATCTCGATATCTATCCTGTCCATCTCCTGCTGGGAAACAGCCTGAAATCTCGGATCTCCCGTTGCAGCCTGGATCGCCATATCGCTGACTGTCTGATATAAATGGCCCTCGCCGACCATATTTCCAATACAACCCCTAAGCTCCCCCCCTTCATGCAATGTGACAAAGGCGCCCATAGACTGGTTTAAGACTGGGTCAACTTCTGCAAAACGTTTCCTATTACCATCTTTAACGAAACTTGTTATGGATTCTCTTGCAATCTCTAATAGCCTTTTCTTTTGGACACCGTTTAACATGGACGACTCCCCTTCTTTATATATCGCTGCACTCAAATATCCGACAACACTATCCTTTGATCCAAACGTATCGCCCGAATTTGCATATTTCAGGATCCGCATTTTGCCATAAC
>JACROW010000065.1 GCA_016214245.1 Candidatus Omnitrophota bacterium
GTTTTAGAAAACGGCCTTACCATTTTAGCGAAAGATAGCCTACCGCGCGATCTCGCCGCAATCGATATCAAGATAAAAGCAGGCTCAGGCCTCGAAGGAGAATATGCAGGCTCCGGCATATCTCATTTTGTCGAACACATGGTCTTCAAGGGAACGAAGACAAGGGCGGCAGGCGCTATCGAAAAGGAGATAAAATCTTACGGCGGGTTCATAAACGCTGCGGCATCGCATGATCTGACGAGTTTCACAGTCACCGTTCCTTCGGAACATCTGAAAGAGGCAATATCTTTACTGAAGGATATGCTTTTGAACGCGACGTTCGAGAAAAAAGAATTCGAAAAGGAAAGAGAGGTTATATTAAAGGAGATGAAGTTGAATAGGGATGAGCCAAATGCGCGCCTCTCAAAACTCCTCTACGATACTGCTTATATCGGCCATCCTTACAGATACCCTGTCATAGGCTACGAACAAGCCTTCAGGGCCCTAAAACGGGAAGACCTCATAAAATATTACAATAAGATGTATGTTCCGAATAGAATCGTAATAGCAGTCGTCGGCGGGATCGATAAAGTAGATGCTATTGCGGCGATCGAAAAAGAATTTGAAAGTTTCAAACCACCAAATTATATGATAGATCTCCAGGCTGTCGAACCTATGCAGATAAGCGCGAGGCGTTCCGAAGAAGGGATGGCGATAAGCCTTTCATATTTAGCCATGGGATTCCACTCCACTAGGCTGCTCGATAAGGACCTCTTTGCCATGGATGTATTATCGATGATATTAGGCCGTGGGGATAATTCCAGATTGAATACAGTATTGTTTAAAGAGAAGGAAATGGTCCATTCCATCTCTTCGTGGAATTATACACCCAAGGATCCGGGGCTTTTTGTGATAACAGCCTCACTGGATAAGGAGAATTTAGGGTCGGTGGAAAAGGCTGTTCTGGATGAGGTCGATAAATTAAAAAACGAAGGCGCCAAAGACGACGAGATAGAGGCCGCGAAACGGATGGTCTTAAGCGATTACATTTTCTCGCGCCAGACGCTTGAAGAAGAGGCTTCCGACATCTCGGCAAATGAGGTCTTGACCGGCGATTACGCCTTTTCACGCCGCTACGTGGATGGCGTCCAGTCCGTATCGAAGGAGGACTTAAAAAGAGTCGCTAATAAAATCTTAAGAAATGATAACTTAACAGTCGTGCGATTGGTCCCCGCTAGCTTTATAGCTTATGAGCCTAAAGCAGCCGTCGCTTCAACTATCGAACCTACTATTAAAAAAGAAATCTTACCAAATGGATTGCGGATCTTGGTAAGGGAGGACAGGAAGACGCCGACTATTTCGATAAGCGTTGCCATGTTGGGCGGGCTCTCGGTTGAGGATAAGCATACCAACGGGATTTCAAATCTGACCGCAAGGATGCTTTTGAAGGGCACCGGTATAAGGAAGGAAAGCGATATAGAGGGTGCGCTTGAAAATCGGGGCGGAGCTATTGCCCCATTCAGCGGCTTTAACAGTTTTGGTGTTAATCTTACGCTTTTGAAGCCGGACCTCGATTTCGCCTTGGATATATTAAAAGATATTTTAAGGGATTCCACATTTCCGCAGGATGAGTTAGGTAAGCCCTAAAGAGAGACGATCTTTTAAATTTCTATAAGGCTTATTGCAGGCCGGATAATATGGTAATTTCTATTTCTGGCGATATAGAATACGACTCAGTTACACGAAAGATATCATATGCCTTTAGCGGTATGAAAGATAGAGCAGGCCCTACAATCCCAACCATAGAGGCAGGCCTAAGAAAGTCTACAAGCCAGACGGTGGAGATGGAGAAGGACCAGAGCCTGATAATTCTGGGTTTCAAAACTGTCAGCATAAAGAATAGCGATAAATATGCGCTCGATATTTTGGGATCTGTATTGTCCGGGAGTTCAGGGCGGTTATTCCACTCTTTAAGAGATAAACGTTCTTTGGCCTACACGTTGGGCTGTGTCCAAAAATTCGGCCTCGATACCGGATACCTCATATTCTATGTCGCGACTACAAAGGAAAGAATAACTGAGGCGAAAGCGGCGCTGATTGAAGAGATAGACGGTATAAAACAACGGCTGATTGCCAATGAAGAATTGATCTTGGCGAAAAGGGAATTGAAGAGCAGCCATAAAGTAAAGATGCAGACCAATAACTTTTTTTCATTCCAGGCCGGCCTGGACGAGCTATATGGATTGGGATACGACAATCTTTACAAATATGAAAGCAGAATTGAGGCCGTGGCGGAGGAAGAGATAAAGGATGCCGCCAATAGATATCTCGATCTCGAAAAGTGCGCTCAAGTTATCATAACTTCTCCGCCCGTCAGGGAGAAGGGAAAACAATAAAATATGTTAAGCCTCTCCACTTCATGGAACTCCTCTAAGCATACGAACGGTTTCGATTTAATAAAAGAGATAAAGGATATCGGCTTTGATACCGTTGAGCTGAATTTCTCATTGACCAAAGCTATGGCTGATGACATCCTTTCGCTTAAAGGACGTTCAGAGATAAAGATCTCCAGCCTTCACAATATATGCCCGCTTCCCGATGAGATTGAGCCAGACGAAGCTTCGCCAGATTATTATTCGCTTGCATCCCCGGATGAGGAAGAGCGCCGGCTCGCAGTAGAGGTTACAAAGAATACCATTCTTTATGCAAAAAAATTTGATGCGAAGGCTGTGATACTCCACACAGGAAGGGTCCAGATAAAGGATAAGACAAAGGATTTGGCTTCATCGATAGACGACGAAAATAGATACAAGGCATTGAAAGAAGAGATGATGAGAGAGAGGAAGAAGGCCGAGGATGGGTATCTCGACAACGCGATCGTGAGCCTGGAAGAGCTTACGCAGTATGCGAAAGAGATGAATGTGGCTTTGGCTATAGAAAATAGATACTATTATAGAGAGATCCCCACCAGCGAGGAGTTGGAGAGGATATTCAAAATCTTTAAAAAGGGCAGCCTTTTCTATTGGCATGATGCGGTCCATGCTGAAGTTTTTGAGAGGTTGGGGCTGGTTCGGCACAAGGACCTTTTGGACAAATTCTCAAACCGCTTGTTGGGCGTTCACCTCCATGATATAATTGGTCCGATAAATGACCACAGGCCGCCGGGCTTCGGCACATTCGATTTCAATCTTATAAAGCCGTATATAAAAGAAGATACGATTAAAGTCATCGAGGCCCATCAGCCGGCCACTGCCGACGAAATCTGTCGGAGCGTCGAATATCTGACAAAAATATTAGATGCGAGGTAGCAATGGTTCGACAAGCAGCGGTTGCGGGACAGTTCTATCCCGCCTCTGAAAAGCTCCTACTGAGGCAAGTCGAATCTTTGATAGACCGAAAGACCGCAAGAGAGGATGCCATAGGGGTCGTCTCACCGCATGCCGGCTACATATATTCCGGTTCTGTAGCGGGAAGCACACTGGCATCGATAAAGTCAAAATCGACCTACATCATCATGGGACCTAATCATACAGGATTAGGTGCTGAGTTCAGTCTCTCAAGAATTGAGTTGTGGGAAACGCCTCTTGGAAAAGTGAAGATTGATAAGCCGTTGGCGAATCAGATAGCGAAGAGTTCTCGATATATAAAAGAAGATGACCTGGCGCATAGCCACGAGCACTCCATTGAAGTTCAGCTCCCATTTTTACAGACTCTGCAGAAGGATTTCGCGTTTGTCCCAATAGTGATTTCATCTGCGGAGCTGGATATCTATAGAGTAATAGGCATTGAAGTGGCAACGTCTATCAAAGAGTTAAAATTGGAAGATGCTGTCACGATAATAGCGTCAAGCGATATGACCCACTATGAGCCGCACGAGATCGCCAGAAAGAAGGATTCGCTGGCGATAGAGGCTATACTGGAACTGGATGAGGAGAAGCTAGTGGCCAGCATAGATAGATTGAATATAAGCATGTGCGGATACGCGCCTGTAGCTATAATGCTTGTAGCCGCAAAAGAGTTGGGCGCAAAGAAGGGACGGCTCGTGAAATATCAAACGAGCGGAGACGCATCAGGCGACTATTCATCGGTAGTAGGTTACGCAGGTATAATAATATCATGAGGCACGTGACCCTCGTTCTCGGCGGCGGGTCGGCGCGCGGCATGGCCCACATCGGAGTATTAAAAGTGTTGGAAAAAGAGGGAGTGCCTATTGACAGGATGGTTGGAACGAGCATGGGCGCTGTAATAGGCGCCGCCTATTCAGTGGGAGTTTCGCTGAAAGAGATGGAAGAGACGGCGTATAAATTTTCATTAAATAAACTTCTTGATCCTACGATGCCCACGATGGGGCTTTTAGCTGGCGACAAACTTGAGGCCGCCATTCGGGATTTGATCGATGATAAGGGCTTCGAGGACTGCAAGATTCCGCTCGCCATCGTGGCGACCAACATAGAAACGGGCGAAGAGGTGGTCTATCAAGAGGGGGAGCTGGTAAAGATAGTACGCGCCAGTTGCTCGTGGCCCGGCATATTCAACCTGGTAAAGCTCGACGGAAGGCTTCTGTGCGATGGCGGTATAAAGAATAGCGTTCCGACAAAGATAGCAAAATCGCTCGGGTCAGATTATGTGATTGCCGCTGACGTCGGCTTTTGCGTGAAACACGCTAGAATAGAAAATATATTTCAAATAATATTGCAATCTTTTCAGATAACAGGTGAGGAATTGAATAAATATCAGGCAGGCGAAGCGGATGTGGTTATAAAAGTCGACCTCGGCGATATCGACCAGGCGGCATTCAATAGGTCGAGGGAGGCAGTGGATAAGGGGATGGCTGCCGCCGAAGAAAAGGTTATGCAGATTAAAAAAGACCTGGGGATTGAGGGATGACTGAGCGAAAAGAGAGTGAAGATTTAAAAAAGAGGGTGGACGACTCCTGGAAAGAAGCCGTTGAGAAGGAGAAGAAGGCCCCGGAGGGTGCACGAGAGGAGGGTCTTGAGGCGACATTCGGTCTATTTATATCAGGCCTCATGATGGAAGCCCTTGTAGCCCTTGGCGAAGTTGAGAACCCGCTTACGAAAAAGAGTGACCTGAATTTGAACCATGCTAAATTTTTAATCGATACGCGTGGGATGCTCCAGGATAAGACCAAAAATAATCTGACTAAAGAGGAGTCGGATATGCTCGAATCGATCCTTTACGATTTGAGGATGAGATTTGTAAATAAACTGAGTATACAAGGCTGATTCTATGTTAGTCAATATAATCTTGATCGTATTTGGCATCATGCTGGGGCTCGCCGTCTTTTATCTAATAATCCGGATGAAAGATATACATAAAAATCTGAAAGATATCGGCGAGAAGATGCCGGTGATGGATGAGATGAGGAGGCAGGCCTCGGATACGATCGCAAGCCTGCATGAGAGGATCGGCAATCTCAACCAAAAGGCCGACAGGATAAAAGATGTGATGGACGGGGTGTCCAGCTTAAGGAATCTTTTCATCATGCCGAAAGGAGCCGGCGGCGCGGGGGAGCGGCTCTTAGAGAAGGCGCTCCACGACATATTATCGAGCGACATGTACTCAACGCAATATGGTTTAAGTTCCGGCACGGTAGATTTCGTGATAAAGTTCAAGGATTTCCTTGTCCCCATCGATTCGAAGTTATCATTAGAGAATTTTAACAGGATGCTCACTGCGACAGAGGAGAATGCGAAGCGGACTTTCTGGAAATCCTTTGTGAACGATGTCAAGAAGAGGATAGACGAGACGAGTAAATATATCCTGCCGAATGAACACACGACCGATTTCGCATTGATGTACATCGCCTCAGAGAGCGTCTATTACGAGGCATTTGTGAAAGGCGTACAATTCGGAGAGGATAGTGTATTGGCCGATTACGCGCTGAAAAAGAAGGTCTATCCGACATCGCCGCAGACCATATATCCGTATCTGATGACGATATTGCAGGGGATGAAGGCGCTGAAGATAGAGGAGAACGCACGTGAGATCCTCGGAAAGGTCTCCGGCCTGCGTAATGATTTCGAGAGGTTCAGGGCCATCTATAATATCATCATCAACCACATCGATGACGCCCGTAAGAAACATGACGGCGAGGCCCAGGGCGCCATCGCAAAACTCGACCAGCACATCTCAAGCCTCGAACAAAAATCCCGCTAAGATTCAAATTCTGCACATATGGTATAC